>CAYNOM010000178.1:0-10370 GCA_964398415.1 uncultured Polyangiales bacterium
CCGGCGACGCAAACGAGGCTTACACAGAGGAGCGCGAGTGTGACGCGCTGCCATGCGCGCCCGCGAGGGGAGAGAAGACTGGGCATCTTCGAGGACTCACTGAGTTGGGGGGAGGAGAGGAAGTTGGATGCGCGCAGCGTGCGCGGCAAGGCCGACTCGAGACCACAAGGTGGGATAAGCGAGACGAGGCGCCACGCGGGTACGAGGGCCCGTGTGACAAGGAGCCGCGAGCTCGCCGAAACGGCGCAGCGGGTGCGCAAGAGCATGGGCACCCACATCGACTTCCAAGAGGCGACCTTCGTGCGACGCCTGAGTCAAGTCATCGAACGGGCGTTCAATGTACCCGCGGGCCGGTCAGCGGCGCGCGCTCTACCTTTGGAACACCACGCGATGTGCTCGAGCTCGGGGTGAACAGCGCGATCATCAGCGCCGCCAGCCCGAACACGACGAGCAGCACGAGGCCCGCACCGACGCGGCGAGCCATGGCGAGCTCGCGCGGCGTGAGCGTGCCCTGACGCGACGCGATGTGATGCCCATCTGAGCCGGGGACCGCGTCGTTTTCGGCGCGATTGCCGAGCTCGGGCAGCTCCGAAAGGTGGGTCAGCGCGATCTCCGCCGAGTCGGGCAGCGCGTCGCCGTGCCGCCCCTGCTCGTCAGGCTCGTCAGCGTGAACCCTCGCCTGCGGAAGCGCGCGGCGATCGCCCATGGATGCCTCCCCTCGATTGCGAGACTACCCCTTCATCTTAAGCAGCAAGACGCGAGGCTCGCAACGCTGGGAACGAAGACGCGATGCGGGCTCAACCGCCCCGCGCACGGAGGCCGAGCTGCAGCGTGTAGAGCAGATTCTTCACGAGCAGCTTGGTCAGCTCGTCACGCGTCACGCTCTTGTGCTCCGCCCACTCCAGGCTCGCGGCCTCGACCATGCCCACCCAGCCTCGCACGAGCGTACGCTGCACAGGGTTCTTGAGGGCCCCCATGCGCGAGAGGGTCACGTCGACGAATGCGCGCCGCACATCATCGATGATCGCGTACACCTCGCGATCGCGACCGATGCCGCCCTGCAGCAGCGTGAGAAAGGAAGCCTCATTCTCCTCGACGTACGCGAGGTACGAGGACACGCCGACGAAAACTTGCTCGCGTGGAGGCAAGCTCGGATCCGGCAACGTCCTCTGCATCAGCTCATCGGCAGCGACGCGAATGGTGGCGACGTAGAGGTCGCGCTTGCTCGGAAAGTAGTGATACAAGAGCCCCTTCGAGACGCCCGCCGCCTGGGCGAGCTCGTCGATCGACACGTCGTCGAAGCTCCGCGCGGAAAAGGCACTCTTCGCCAGCTCGAGCAGCTGTGCGCGTCGTTCTTCGAGCTCGAGGCGCTTTCTGGGCGGCATCGCCGTCGACTATAGCCAGCCACGCGGCGCTTCGCATGGCCGCGCCAAACGCGACACGTCGCCCGTTCAGCCGGTGAGCGCGAGACGTGCCTTGGCAAAGCGCGCGGTGACTCCGATCACGCCGCCCCCTTCGGCCAGCGCCTCGAGCAGGCTTGCCGCTTGCGCAGCGCTCAACGTGGGCCCAGCGAAGCCTTGGATGTAGCAAGCTTCGTGAACGAGCTCGGCGGCTTTGTCGTTGCCGAGCGCGCGTGCGAGCTCGGCTATCAGTTCCTGCCGCGTCAGGCTGCGATTCACGGCATGGGAGCCCGTGGGCGGCTCGACCGAAGCGCGTTTACGCCTGCGCGCGTGGCGCGCCGCCGTTCCGGTCAGGCCGGGCTGCTCACACAGCCAGTCGATCACGCGTTCTTCGGCGTCGGGCCCTGCGCCCTGTGCATCGATCGCGAGCTTCACCGCCGCCGTGCGGAGCACCTCGCGTGCCTGCGTGTCGCCCAGCACCTGCGCCAGGGACTCGGCCAGCGGGTGCATCGAGGGTGGTAGAAACGACGGCTTGAGGGGGGAGGACATGCCGCGTTCACCCGAGGAGGTTTGGAGCCATCCTCCATTCTACGTACAGCGCTCCTACCGAAGACAAGGTTTGGCGCGCGGCTTGACTCAGATTGTCTGCAAGCTGTAACGCCGCCCACGCTCACGCACGGTGCGCACGCTGGACGCAGCCAGCCCGGCTCGTTAGGGTGGCGAAATGCTGTCTGGAACACACGAGCCGGGATTCGAGCCGCTTGCGCGCGCGCTCGCAGAAGTGCTGGGTCGCGAGCCCTTTGGTGGCGCGGGCCTCAGCGTCTATCAAGATGGTCGGATCGTCTTCGACATGTGGGGCGGCACGCGTGACCATCGCGGCGCCCCCTGGGAGAGGCACACGCCGAGCGTGTCGTTCTCCACCACGAAGGGCATCGCATCGACGGCCTTACACATGCTCGCCGATCGCGGCAAGGTTCGCTACGACGATCCCGTGGCCAAGTATTGGCCCGAGTTCAGCGAGCGCGGCAAGGGTGCCATCACGTTGCGTCAGGTGCTCAATCACTCGGCGGGCCTCTACGACGTGCGCAACGTGGTCGAGCATGCCGACGTGCTGCTCGACTGGGACGCCACGGTCCGCGCGCTCGCACAGGCACCCGCCGCCCACGCGCCCGGGCGCTATCACAGCTACCACGCCATGACCTACGGCCACCTCGTGGGTGAGATCGTGAGCCGTGTCTCGGGCAAGCCCTTTTCGACCTTCGTCGCCGACGAGATCGCTGCTCCCCTGGGCCTTTCGGACTTCTTCATCGGTGCGACGGACGATGCCATCGCTCGCGCGGCACGCCTGCCTGGGCCCATGTCGCGGCGGCCGCCGGGGCCCGCGCGCGAGGCAAAGCACACGCACGGAAGAAGGCGCGCCCAGCGCCTCAAGCTCCTGCAGAAGGCGCTACGCCTCGTGGGTCTGCCGGCAAACTTCGGTCGCCTCAAGGACGCCTTTGCACCGCGCGGCATCGAGCGCTGGGACATGTCGTCGCCTGAAGTGCTCAGGGCGTGCATCCCCTCTGTCAATGGGCTGTTCACCGCGCGTGACCTCGCGCGTGTTTATGCAGTGCTCGCGGCTGGCGGCACGCTGCAGGGCGTGCGGCTCATGTCGCCCGCCACCGTGCGGCAAGCGAGTGAAGTGCAACATCGCGGGCCCGACGGTGTGATCCTATTTCCCATGGGCTGGCGCCTCGGTTACCACGGCGTGCCGACCACCCTCGGGACGATCAAGGGTGCCTTTGGCCACTTCGGCTACGGCGGTTCGGGGGCCTGGGCGAGCCCGCGCCACAACGCGTCCTTCGCGCTCGTCGTGAATGCCGGCGCCGGCACGCCCTTTGGCGACTTCCGTGTGGTGAAGCTGAGCGGCGTGGCGATCAGCTGCATTCGCGCGCGACGTCGCCGGGCCATGCGCGCCGCCTGACGCTCGTCGGACTCAGCGCTCGGGCTTCTGCTCGGCGGTCGCGATCGGCAGCATCGCGTCGACCAGCGCACAGAGGTCGGTGGCGCTGAGGTACTGTCCATACAGTGTGAACATGGCAGCGCTGATCGGCTCGCGCAGATCGGCGTTGCGCTTCGCGTGACGGTCCTTGCGACGCGCGGCCCGACACGCTTCGAGCGTGGCGTTGAAGCGCGGTGTCGTATGCACGACGCCAGCTTCGATGACCACGAGCCCGCCGTATTCGAGCACGCCAAGCAAGGTCTTGGTCTCCATGTCGTCCAGCATAATTTCCCCCTGGTCAGGCAGCATCGCGCCGCAGGGCACGGGGATCAAGCCACCTGACCCCGGGTCAGCCCTGAGCTCGCCCCTGGTCCGGCGACGAGCCATTTGTGGTGTGCTGCGGCACAAAGCGGAAAGCGGGTCCGGCACCAGGCCTGCAGCACCAGCAAACAAACCGGATTTGTCTTGCTGGTTTCATCTGCATACGTGCCGAAACAGTCTGGAATCAATGGGGTATTCAATGACTCCTGCGTCAGTTTTACTTGTCGGAATCTGTGATTGAATGCTAGCTACTCTGCTTCTTCCCCTGTCCTTGGAGAGCGCATGAAGCCGATGCTCCTTCCCTTGTCCTTGCTGATCATGGCCGGCGCCTGTGCAGACAACTCGGCCCTCGAGAAGCGAGCTCCTAGCCCGAGCGGCTCCCCAGACACGGGCGCCCCGAGCGCTCCGCAAGGCCCGCGGGCCGAGCCGCCTGCCACGGACGAGCCCGACGCCTCGGTCGATCCGCCCCCACCGCCCCCCGTGCTCGAGGGCGATCCCGCGGTGCGCGGTAGCTACGCGGTGCTCGAACAAGAGGCCTCGATCGATCTCCCCGACGACGAGCTCGAGGCCTTTCAGGCAACGCTCTATCTGCCCTCCACGGACGAGGGCAAGAGCGCGGCGTCGCTCGATCACGAAGCGCCCCTGCTCGTGCTGATGCCCGGCTTCACGCGCAAGCACGGAGACTACAAGAAGCTCTCGCAGCACTTTGCGTCCTGGGGCTTCGTCGTACTGGGCCTCTCTTTTCTCGAGGAAGGCAAGCACGACAAGGACGTAGCGCAGGCCCTCGCCGCCATCGACTGGGCCCTCGGCGCAGAGAGCCCGATCAGCGCGCTGATCGATCCCGAGGCCATCGTCACCACCGGGCACTCGTTGGGCGGCAAGATCGCCTTCTACGCGGCCGCGCTCGACCCGCGCGTGAAGGTCGTCGTCGGCTGGGATCCCGTCGACAGCGGCGGCGCGCCCTGCTGGATTCCGGTGGCTGGCCGGGCCTGCAACGATTGGTCGGTGGCGCCGAACTCCTTCGAAGGCGACGAGGGGATGATGGGTAGCATCCAGGCGGCCCAGCTCGTCTTTCACGCGCCCCCGGGCCTGTTCAACCCCGAGGCACACAACTCCCTGCGCTTCTGGGAGGGAACCAAGTCGCCCGCTCAGCTCGTGAAGATCCCTGACGCGAGCCACCTCGACTGGGGCGTGGCCGAGAACGGCAAGTGGGACACGCTGACTGCCCGCACTCAGCTCGCCTTCATGCTCAAACACCTCTACGGCACCACGGGCACCGAGCCCTATCTCGACGGCGAGGTCATCGCCCAAGACGTCGCGGCCGGCACCGTCGTGATCGAGCTCAAGCAGGAGTGACGGTCACGCGGTTGGGTCTCAGTGGCTGCCGACGCGCGTCACCTTGTAGCCGCGATGCCGAAGCTGCACGAGCACCCCACGCGGCCCAAACAGATGCGCGGCGCCGACCGCGATGAACACCCCGCCCTGTCGCACGTGCTGCTCGATGCGCGGTAGCCATCGCTCGTTGCGCTTGAACAGCACCGCCTCGTAGAAACCTGGGGCCACGCGCATCTGCGCCTCGTCGAACAACGCGCGCGTAAGAGCGCTCTCGTCGCCCGCCGCATACGCCTCGATCATGGCTCGCCCCTGCTCGGCGTTGTCCTCGTCGAGCGCGCGCTTGAGCTCGGCCACCTGCTCTACCTCGCTGATCGCGTCGAACACCGCGAGTTGCTCGCGCACCGTCTCGAGAAACAGCACTTGTTTTTGGCGCGTGCGAGCGTCGGCCATCAGCTCCACGTCCATCATTCGGCTCGACGCATCCGGACGCACGTCGGAGAGCACGCGCTGCATGTCTGCCATGCCGAGCATCACGGCCGGCATCCAGGGCCTGAGGCGATCGAGCATCGGCTCGGGCACGCTCGGCGCGAGCCGCTCGAGCAGGCGTCCGAAGTGGTGGTCGCCGAGCAGGGCGCGTAGCGATTTGTCGGGCGGCAGCAGCGACGCCGCGAGCATCTCGGGCTGACTCGCTTCGCCTGCATCGGCTTCGAGAACCACCGTGTGGGCCGCCTCGTAGCTGAGCTTCGCCTCGGGGGTCAGCACCTCACTGAAACTAAAGCCCACGTGGATCGTGCCGAGCACGTGCGAGACCTTGTCGCCGTGCCGCACGGTGTACAGAAAGAGACCGGGCCGGCCCGCGTCGCGCTCCGCCACGACGGGAGCTGCGGCCGGTACCGAGCGCGGCGCGGTTGGCGCGCGCTCACTCAGCGCGGGCGCGCAAGCCCAAGCGAGGGTCAGAACAAGCGCGCAAGCGACACGGCCCAGAACCCCAGAGCTCTTCACTTCTTCACGCACTGGCCATCGACACAATTCCACAGGCCCGGTGGACCACAGTTCATGCTGCACGAGCCGCAACGACTGGTCGTCGTCATGAGGTCGGTCTCACAGCCGTTGGCCCTGTTCTGATCGCAATTCCCGAAGCCCTCGTTGCAGTCAAATGAGCAGCTCCCACTCTTGCAGGCGGGCACGGCCTCTTCGACGCTGGGCCCGAGCGTGCACACGTTGCCGCAGGTGAGGCAGTTGTTGGGATCTGTGCGGGTGTCGACGACCCCGCCGTCGCACGGCGTCGGCCCGGCATCCAGCATCGGCCCGGCGTCTGCGCCGCCATCCTTGGACCCGCCGTCCAACATCCCGTTCGAGCCGCCGTCGCTGCCGCCGTCGCTGCCACCATTCGCTCCGCCGTCGCCTGAGGACGAGCCCCCACCGTCACCCCCAGCGTCGTTGAGTGAGGGCGGGCTGCCGCTCCACTCCTTGAGGCTCGAGGAATCGAGACGACTGTCGCGACATCCGTTCTCCGTGCAAACGTAGTCGGCTTGCTTGCAGGGGGGTGCCTCGCGGCAGCTCTCGACGAGATGAAGCGGAACCACCAGCGTCTTGCCGCGCACGAAGCTCACGCGCGCGTGTCGCTCGATCACCACGGTGTCGCCGGCAAATCCCGTGGCCGACACGTCGAACGGGCCGAGCGGCCCGTCCTCGTGGAACAAGCCGAGGTAGCGCGGCGGTCCGTCTGCGGTCACCGCGCTCTGAGCCTTGCGCGTCTGACCGTTCGGCCCGTCGATGGTGAACTCGATGGTATCGAGCGCCGCGATGTCGGTGTCGGCCACGAGCATGAGCTGCGTGCGCGGCTCGATCTCGCTAGCGCAGGACAGCGCGCCCAGGGCACACGCGAGCGAAAGCAGCCTCGACCTCAACGCCATCGAATCACTCCCGGTTCCGTGTTGCCGAGCACAGGTTCCTCTGGGGTCTTGTCTTTGCCCCCGAGCAGAAGCACTGAAGTCACCGCACCGGCGACGACGACGGCGCCCACCGCCGTCCACAACACCCAGCTCTTGTACACAGGTCGAGACTCCCGATCTTCCACGTGCGGAGGCGGAAGCGCGACAGGCTCGGGCTCGGGTGTCGGCTCGAGCACCAATTCGGACGCAACGAGCGTCAACTCGCGTCGCTCACCGTCGCCGAGCATGGCGAGCTCATTCGCGAGCTCCTGCTCGCCGCGCACGAGGCGCACCACGTGCTCGCCCGGATCGATCGGCGCCGGAGCTCCCCAGGCGGCCTCCTGCAGGGGCTTGTCGTCCACCAAGGCCTGCACCCCTCGCCGATCGCCCTCGACGCGCAGCGTGAGGTAGGCCATGCGCGCGCTGGCCTGATCGAGCTTCGTCTGCGCCTCGCTGCGCATGTCCTCGGGCGCCTCAGGATCGCGCAGGACGCTCCGCAGCTGCTCCGAGGCCTCCACCACGCGTCCGAGCTCGAGCAGCGCGCTCGCCCAGTTGAAGGCGATGCCCGAGCTCGGCCTTAGTGCGTGTGCGCGTGCGAAGCGGTCTTCGGCTCCGGCCCAGTCGCCCGCATCAGCGAGCCCTACGCCCTCCTCGAACAGGCCACGCGCCATGGCGGTGTCCTGTGCGTCCTGTGCGCGCACCGAGGCAGAAGTGAGACAAACGAGGACCAAAGCGAGCACGAAGCGCGCGATGTCCCACAAACTCGAGCGAGCAGTCATGTGCTGGTGACACCCCATACGTCGGGTCATGTTACCCTGGGAAACAGCTTCATGGCACGAGCCGGCGACGTCATCGGCGGGAAATACAAACTCAGCCATCCGCTCGGCATAGGCGGCATGGGCGCGGTCTGGCGTGCCGAGCACACGGCGCTCAAACAACAGGTGGCGGTCAAGCTGCTCGACGCGCGCGGTCCCGCGGCCGAGCGCGCCGTCGCTCGCTTCCAGCGCGAAGCCCAGATCGCGGCCTCGATCCGTCACCGCAACATCGTCTACATCAGCGATTTCGGCACCGACGGCGGCATGCCCTATCTGGTCATGGAGCTCTTGAGCGGCGTGCCCCTGTCGGAGCGACTGGTGGTGGGCGAGCCGCTCAGCGTGGCCACCTTCCTGCACCTCGTCGAAGAAACGCTGCAGGGCCTCAGCGCTGTGCACGATGCGGGCGTCGTTCACCGCGACATGAAGCCCGAGAACATCTTTCTCGTGCGCAGCGGCGGCGCCGTGATGCCGAAGTTGCTCGATTTCGGCGTTTCGCGCAGCACTGAGCGCGACGCAGGCCACACGATCACGCGCGAGGGCATCGTCATGGGCACGCCCGAGTACGTGGCGCCCGAGCAAGCGCGCGGCAGGATGGCGGACGCGCGCAGTGACCTCTACAGCCTAGGCGTCGTCATGTACGAGGCCCTGGCGGGGCGGCTGCCTTTTCACGCCGACAACGCCGCTGATCTGATCGTCGCCATGCTCAACGCGGCGCCCATTCCGCTTTCGTCCCTTCGCCCCGATCTGGGCGAGGGCCTTTCCGACCTCGTCATGCGCGCCATGTCGCGCAACCCTGACGAGCGCTTCCAGAACTGCGACGAGATGCGCTCGGCGATCCTCGCCTTCCTCCAGGCGAACCCGCACATCGAGCAGCTCTCGTTGCCGAAGCGCTTTCTCGCGCCCAAGGGGCAACCCACGCCTGCGAGCGCCACGCCCACCGAGCCCGAGCTCTCGCCCAGTAACCCCACGCCGATTTACTCGATTCGCATCCCAGGGCTCAGCAGGGGCAACAAGCGCGCGCTCACCGCCGTGGCCCTCGGCGCGACCGCCGCGGTGATCGCTCTGATCGGCGTGTCTCTGATGAACGGCGATAAACCGAACCCCGCCACCGCGAAGGCCGCCGCCGTGGCGAGCGACGAGCCGGCCAAGGTCGAGGGCGAGGCGCAAGGGAGTGCCAAGGCCGAGGTGCCCAAGGCTCCCGTCAGCGTCGAGCTCTACGGCGTCCCGCCTGAGGCCACCGTGCTCGTCGACGGCAGGCCCATCGACGGCACCATCGCCTACCTGCCGCGAGACAGCGGCGTGCACGTGATCGAGGTCGATGCCCCAGACAAAGAGATCTGGCGTGTGATGCACGACGCGGCCGCCGATGGCCGCTACGCCCTGTCCCTCGAGGACCTGCGGCCAACGCGCAAGAGCGACGAGCGCAGCGCACGCAGCGAGCGCCGCAACCGCGAAGACAGGCCGGCGCGCAAGAAGCCGACCCCCACGAAGCTGCTCAGAACGCCCGACTTCTGACGCGGCGATCGGTTCAGCCCCCGTCCGTGCCCGCGTCGTCCGCGCCGGCGCCACAACGCTGGCCGCGGCCCGTGGCCGGGAGCGTGCAGCCGAGCGGGATGTTCGTCTCCATGCCGCCGCAGTAGCCATCCGGCGTGCAGCAGCCGGGCATCGCAGGTGCTCCAGGGGTCTGCACCTCGGGGCACGAGTCATCCAGCGCACCCGGCTGGCTGAGCTGGATGCACACGACCGAGGGCGAGCCCAAGAAGGGTCCCAGGTCCGCACCGCATAGATCCGGGCCCGCACCCGTGAGCTCGAGCGGGTCGCCGGGCGTGCCCGCGCCTGCGGCCGTGCAGCACGGGGCCAATCCTGCGTTGTTCGCCGGGCACACGCCGTCGCCGCACATGAACTCGCCCGACCCGTCGTCGCCCGAATCGAGGCCGCCGGCATCCTTCGAATTCTTGGAGTCGCCAGCATCGTTATCCGACTTCCCGTCGGAGGTCACCGGCTTCTCTTCGTCGCTTCCACAGCCGCTGCCCAGCATCAACGCTGCCGCAACGAGCACGGGCCCCATGGACCCGAATACTTCTCGCTTCATTCTTCCCCCTCGCGACAGGGCCCCCCGGCTCCTGTCTGCCCATGATCATCGACGGAATCGTAACGAACGTCCAGCCTGACGAGGCCGCAGATCTTACGACGGAATGAAGAAACCCATGACCCCTGCTTGCAGCAGAAGTCATGGGCCGACACATGACACCTTACGTTGTGTGTGGAGCTGCGTAGAGGTCTCGCTTGCTCCGATCAGAAGGGCGTCGGGCCGGGCTCCTCCGGGGGCGGAGTGCGCGGGATGGTCCCGGGTGGGCACGGCGGCAGCTCCTCCGGAGGCGTGCCGGGATTGCCAGGCGTGCCGGGATTACCAGGCGTGCCAGGATTGCCGGGCGTGCCGGGATTGCCGGGTGTTCCAGGATTGCCGGGTGTTCCAGGATTACCTGGTGTTCCAGGATTGCCGGGCGTTCCAGGATTGCCGGGCGTTCCAGGATTGCCGGGGCTACCGGGATCATTAGGGTTACCAGGCGTGCCGGGATTGCCA
>CAYNOM010000179.1:0-10292 GCA_964398415.1 uncultured Polyangiales bacterium
AGATCGCGTGCTCAGGGCCCAGCTCGAGGCGATGCCGTTGTCTCATGTGAGCCGTGCCTCGGTCCTCGCTATCCGGCCAGACTCGCAACAGGAGCTCGAAGCGCGTGTGCGCGAGCTTCGCGCGCTGCTCGACGACGAAGAACAGCTGCTGCTCACGCTGCGGGTCGACAAGGCGATGGATTGGAGAGAGGTGGCGCAGGTGATGTTGTACGAGGGGGAAATGCCCGCCGAAGAGGCCATCAAGCGCCACGCCGCACGCCTCCGTAAGCGCTTCCAGGCACTCAAAGAAAAACTCCGTAGGCTCGCCGCTGAGACCGCGTAGGGGCCATCGTCTGGTTTGGGCGAGCAAGGGGGCCACGGCCTGACTCCGTCACACAGGCGCGAGCATCTGGAGCCAGCGCTCCGGATTTCGAATCCCGCGCTCGCGGAATGGGGAGAGCGCGCGTTCTCGCTCGTGCTCATCGGAGGGTGTGCGCAGCTCGGCCGCGCGCACTTCACGGGCGGCGGCAAATAGGGCAAGCCCCTGGGAGTCGAGCAGCGTGGCGGCGAGCTCGAAGGTGCGTTCAGCCTCCTCGCGTCGGCCAGCGAGCAGCGCGTCGTGGGCCGTGAGCTGGCAGGCGAGGGCGGTCGCGAGGGAGAAGTGGCGGTGGCGCTTCAAGGCCCGCGTGGTCTTGCGCAACCGCTTGCGGAGGGCCGCGTCGCCCGGGGCACGCGCGGCGCAGGCGGCCAGGGCTTGGCCTCGCGTGAAGAGAAACAGCGCGCGGTTGAACTCGACGAGGCGCTCGACCCAGAAGCGCCAGGTTCGAAAGGCCGCATCACAATGCGCGAGGGCTCGGTCCGGCTCACCCGTGTAGAGGTCGACCCAGGCCTGCCACCACACCGACGACGCGAACGGATGCTCGAACCCCGCGCTGCGTGCGAAGGCGTCGGTGAGCCAGCGGCGCGCGAGGTCGGGCCTGTCGTCGACGAGCCAGGCGGGCGAGCCCACCACGGGCAGGGCGAGCTGGCCGAAGACGTCGTGCGACTGCTCGGCCTGGCGCAGCCAGCGCGCTGCGTGCTGTTTCGACGCGTGGACGTTGCCGGAGAGAAAGAACACCGCGAGCTCCGCCACGCGCAGAAAGCTCACCACGCGCTGTGGGGCGAGGCCGTGCTCGGAGAGCACACGCTCGGCCTCCGCGTAGGTGTCGCGGGCGGAGCCCACCTCGCCCTCGTACATTTTCATCGTGCCGTGCAGGGCCAGCGCTTCCGCGAGCAACTCGGGCCTGTCGGCGGAGCGTGCGACCGCCATGGCACGCTCTGCGTGCTCGCTCAGGCCGACGCGCGAGCCGCCGAGGGGCACCGAGTGCCGCCACATGTCGTCGAACAGTCCGGTCAGCGCGATGGCGCGCGGGGTGCGCAGACGGCGTGCCATGACGAACGCGCGCGAGACGAGCCATACGGCCTCCTCGGTGGCGTAGGTGAGAAATGCGGTCGCGGCATCCCAGGCCACGTCGAAGCGCGCCTCGAGTGCTTGCCGCTGGGCGGACGACAGCGGCAGCGGCGCCTCCACCATCCAGCTGTCGATGCGGGGGCGCAAGCGGTGCACGATCAGAGAGAGCGCGGTGCTCACGTAGGCCCAGAGCGGCGAGCGGGGCAGCCTGAGGCCGACCTCCCGACATTGCTCGCGCAGGATGGCGCGCCCCTCGTCGACGTGACCCGAGCGCAGAAACAGCCGCATGGCGCAGCGCTGTAAAGACGCGCGCTCGGCATCGCCAGCATCGCGCGCGGCGAAGGCGAAGGCTCGGGCAGCTTCGTACGATTCGCCCGCCTTCTCGAGCGCCTCGGCGAGGGAAACGTGAAGCTCATGGGGTGAGCTGTCCCCCGCGGACTGCACGGCGATGCGCAGGAGCTGGGCTTCACGGTCGAAGGCGAGGGCGTTTCTCGCCTTCTCGGCAGCATCCCGCGCGAAGCGCGCCGCGCGGCTCTGGTCGCCTGCGCGCAAATAGAACTGCACGAGGGCTTCCGGATCGCTGCGTGCCGTGCGCTCGTAGCCGTGCGCCAGGCTGCGATTGATCGCTTGGACGCGCTCGGCCGACAGGTGGCTCGACACGGCCTCGCGAATCCGATCGTGATAGGGCTCGAGGTGCGGCACCTCGGCGATGCTGCGTGCACGGGCGAGCGACGCGAACACGAGCGCGCGCGCGGCGTCGCTTTCCTCGGCTTGCGCCGCGAAGACCAGCACTTCTTGAGGTACGGGCTGTCCGGCGACGCACAGCACCTCGAGTAGACCACGCGCCACGTCGGATAATCCGGCTGCGCGCGCCAGCACGACGTCGCGCACGGCGCCGAGCTGTCCCTGCTCGCGCGCGTAGCGTGTCAGCTCGGTGAGAAAAAACGGGCTACCCTTGGCTTCCTCGAGGATCTCGTTGCGAGCAGCCTCCGCCTCGGGATTCAGCAGCTCGACGAGCTCGCGCGCTTCTTGCGGCTCCAGGGGCCCTAGCTCGATCTCCTGGAGCTTTGCGCGAAACCCTCCATCGGCGAAGAGCTGCTGGAGCATGGGGCTCGTCTCGCGCTCCTCGCTGCGATAGGTGCCGAGCCACAGCGCATTCGGCGCATCGGGCTCGCACACGAGCTCGCGAAACAGCTGCGCGCTGTCGAGGTCACCCCACTGCAGATCGTCGATGCAAACCACGAGCGCGAAACGATCGGAGATGCGCGCGAGCATCTCCTTGAGCGCGCGAAAGGCTCTCGCGCGCGTCGCCGATTCGTCCTCGTTGCGCTGCATGGGTCGTGGGGCGCTCGCCATCGCGGCCACCCGCGCGAGTGTCGGAAACATGCGCATCAGCGCCGCGTTGTCGCGAGGCAAGAGGTGGGCTGCCTCGACATCGGGCAGACGCGACAGGAGCTGGCTGAGCTGATCGACGATGGCGTCGAACGCCTTGAACGGAAGTTGCTCGCGTGCGTAGCAGCGACTCGAGAGGATCACGGCGCGCTCGTGCTGAATCTCTTCGAGAAAGCGCGCGACGAGCGCCGTCTTGCCCATGCCTGAGGCCCCGTGCACGAAGAGCGTGCCCGATTCGCCCGCGCGTGTGCGCTCGAAGGCGAGCGAAAGGCGTCTGAGCTCCGCGTCGCGTCCGACAAAGCCCGAAGGCCGGCTCGACAGCACACGCGTCTCGGCCGAATCGTCGACGCCGAGCGCCTCGAGCACGGCGGCTCCGGTCGGGCGTCGCGCAGGGTCGTACTGCAGTAGGGCGAGGCTCAGGTCGCACAGGTCCTGGGGCAGGGAGGGGTCGATGTCTGCGGGATGCGCGATCTGGCCGGCGCTCTCGATGTTGGCGCGCCGGATGGGCTCGCCCGGTGAGCAGCCGGTGAGCGCTTCGTAGAGCATGACGCCCACGGCGTACCAATCGCTTCCGGAGGTCTGCTCACGGCCGAGGAGCTGCTCCGGGGAGGCGTAGGCGGGCGTACCCGAGAAGATGCCTTCGAGTGTCTGGCCCGGGGCGCCCAGGTGTGGCCCGCTGACCAGACCAAAGTCGACGATCTTGACGCGCCCGTCTGCGTCGACGAGCACGTTGCTCGGCTTCAGGTCGCGGTGGAGCTTCTGGGCGCCGTGCAGGGCGTGCACGCCGCGAGCGAGGCCGGCGAGGGCGAGGCGCAGCCGCGGCAGGTGAAGCTGCGCGTCCTCGTCGAGCACGTAGCTCGCGAAGTCTACGCCGTGCACGAGATCCATGACCACGAACCAGCGCTCGTCGTGCTGGCCTAGCTCGTGGAGCCTCACGAGGTTCGGGTGGGAGACGTCGGCGAGGGCCCGAAACTCGTTCTTGAGGCGGTAGACCGAGGCGGCGCCTGCTCGCGTCAGCACCTTGAGCGCGACGTGGCCGCCCTGCAGGTGGTCTCTGGCCTCGTAGACGGTGCCCATCCCGCCCTCGCCGAGAAAGCGCAGCAGCTCCCAGCGGTTTGCGAACATCTCGCCGAGCTCGGGCGGGGCGTTGCGCGCCACCACGCGACTGCGCACGTCGGAGCTCGACGTGGCAGCGGGTGCGAGAGCAGGCGTGCGGGGGTCGCGTTCGTTCGCCATGGGGGACTACAGGCGAGTAGGTCGCACACTCCGGAAGCGGCGGCCAGGTGACGCCACGCGATTGAGCCGTATAAGGTCGCGGCATGGACAACGCCAAGGTCGCGCTCGTCACGGGGGCCACTCGGGGGATTGGTCGGGCCTGTGTCGAGGCGCTCGTGGGAGCAGGGCGACGTGTGATCGCCTGCGCGCGCGATGCCGAGGCGCTCGATGCGTTGTGCAGGGCGCATCCAGGGCGTATCGAGGCACTGCCCATCGACCTCTCCGAGCACGGGGCCGCCGAGTGGGTCGTCGACGAGGCCCTGCGTCGGGTGCGTGGGGTCACAGAGCTCGTCTATGCGGCAGGCATCGTACGTTACGCGGCCATCGGACACGTGCGTGAACCCGACCTGCGCGCCCAGCTCGAGGTGAATTTCATCGCACCGTTTCTGCTCTGCCAGCGTCTCGGGATGCACATGAAGAAGCATGGCGGCGGTGCGATGGTGCTGCTCGCGAGCACGCTCGGCCTGCGCCCCGCCCCCGACACGGCGGCCTACGCGGCAAGCAAGGCGGCGCTGCTCAATCTCACCCAGACCCTCGCCCGAGAGCTTGCGCCCGAGGTGCGGGTCAATGCCGTGGCGCCCGGCGTGGTGGACACCGACATGGTGCGCGTGAGCCGCCGCGACGTTCTCCTCGACCCAGAGAACCAGGCGCGGGTCGTGGACGAGCAGCTCGAACACCTGCGGGAGCTCCACCTGCTGGGGCGCCTGGGGCTGCCCGAGGACATCGCCCGTGGGGTGCTTTACCTCTTGGATGCGAGCTGGACTACCGGAACGACGCTCACAATCGATGGCGGGCTTTCGGTACGCTAGTCGTTTTCTTAGCGTTCCATAAACCATCTCAACCTGGGACGGAATCCGCCGGAACATCATAGAGCGGGCGCGTCAGGACACACGCGTCAGCCAAGTTCCGGGGGGAATGCATGGCGAGTTGGCTCGTGGGCGCAGGCGCGTCCTTCGGCCGTAGTTGTGTGACGGGGGCACCTCATTTCCGGGGTGGCGCCAGCGTTTGCACCTCGTGGAGGTGTCCGTGACGGAAGAGCGCCGCGGCGTCCGCTCCGTGACTGCGATGGCAGCGTTCGTGTTGCTGTCTTCCGGCTGTCCGTCTCCCGCATCCCAAGGCACCCTCTACATGGACACGAGCAAGATTCCCGCCGAGCTGCGTGAAGACTACGCATCGTTCGCCACCAACTGCAGCAAGTGCCACTCGCTCTCACGCGCGCTCAATGCGCCGGTGCGTGACCCGAGTCATTGGGATCTCTACGTCGCTCGCATGATGCGCACCGCGGGCAGCGCCATCAGTCCCAACGAGAAGCCGCACATCCTGCGTTTTCTGCACTGGTACACGCTGAGTCGCACGGACAGCGCGAGCGCCGGCGAGGCGTATACGCCTAGCGCAGAGCTGTTGAACGAACCTGAGCCCGAAGCTGCGCCGGTCGTGGAGGTCGCCGCCCCGCCGCCCGCTCCTGCTCCCGAGCCACCACCGTCCGACGCCGCGCCGAGCGAGGGTCAACCCTTGGAGGTGCAGCCATGAAGCGCCGTACCGTCTCTTCGGTGCAGACGCGAGGCTGGGGCGCGCGCGCGCTGCTCGTGATCGGGCTCTCGATCGTCGGTGTCGCCGCGCTGTTGCCCTCGGTGCGCGGTCAGGATCGCAACTTCGCGGGCTCGATCCAATCGTCGTACCTCTACGTGCACGATCAGGACGACATCCCCGGCAGGGTTCGCGACCGGGTGTTCGATGGCTTCACGACGGAGCTCAGCGTCAAGCTGGCGGTCGACTTCAACGAGCACATCTCGACCAACGTGAAGCTTTGCTACGGCTGCCACGGCGTCGAGATCGACATGGCCTACATCGACCTCGTGGCGGTCGACGAGCTGCGCTTCCGCGCGGGTCGCTTCAATCCGGCCTTCGGTGAGCTGCCCCTGCGTCACGACCCGGCCAACCACCGTACGGTCGACAAGCCCTTGCCCTACGACATGGGCCGCATGCTGCGCTGGCGCGACTTCAACGGCAGCGTGATGCCCTCGCCCTACGTCGACAACGGGCTCGAGGTGAGCGGCACCCACTGGTTTGGCTACTCGTTCCAGATCGACTACGCGGCCTACGCGGTGGGCGGCTTCCGCGGCGACAACCAAGACGACGACTTCGACTTCACACAGTCGCGCAGCGGAAACTCTTACTACGTCGACAACAACTCGAGGCCCAGCTTCGGCGGCCGCTACGCGATGACTCTCGATCTCGCCGAGGCGGAGACCACCTTCACCCTCGGCGCATCCGGCATGGCGGGCTACTACGATCCCGACGCCGAGCTCAGCTACTGGATCGCCGGCGCCGACTTCTACGCGCGCCTGAAGACCTTCGAGCTGCGCGCCGAGTACCTCGTGCGCCGCACCGAGATGTTCCTCGGCGATGATCCGGCAAGTCGCTTCAAGTACGGCCCGGGCAAGAACGGCTTCGACCGCTACATGCTCAAGGAGGGCTTCTACGTCGAGGCGATCATGCCCGTCTTGCCGCGCTTCGAGCTGGTGGGGCGCTTCGATGGCCTGCGGCGCGTGGGCAACGTGCTCAACTCGAGCTCGCTCAGCAAGAGAAGCAGCGTGCTTCGCTACACGCTCGGCGGCGACGTCTCGCTCGGCCACGGCGTGCGGGTGAAGCTCAGCGGCGAGTATTACGACTTCAACGACTTCAAGAATGAGATTGCGGCGATGCTAGGGGTCGTCGCTGTGCTCTGACGTGGAGGCGCGATCTTTGGGGGATGCAGCGTGAGGTGTAGTCATGTCGGGGAGTAGTGGCGCAAAGGATCAAACGGCCTTGGGGGAAGAGGCGACGGCGTTCGACGATCGAGACGAGAGTCTGATCCTCGATCGCGAGCCGCGGCCGCCGCAGATGACGCGCCTCGGCCGCTACCGCTTGGTGCGGGAGATCGCGTCCGGCGGCATGGCGTCGGTCAATCTCGCCGTGGCGGACGGCGTCGACAAGCTCGTCGCGCTCAAGCTCATCCATCGCCATCTCGCGCAGGAGGACGCCTTCGTCGAGATGTTTTTGGACGAGGCTCGCATCGCCTCGAGCATCGCCCACCGCAACGTGTGCAACGTC
The DNA here is from genome assembly GCA_964398415.1 of uncultured Polyangiales bacterium. Classification (GTDB taxonomy): domain Bacteria; phylum Myxococcota_A; class Polyangia; order Polyangiales; family DASUME01; genus DASUME01. Next base: position 7,190 of record CAYNOM010000179.1, read on the forward strand.
TTCGACTTCGGCGAGGCCGACGAGCGCTACTACATCGCCATGGACTACCTCGCAGGCCAGAGCCTGCGCGATGTGATCCTACGCCTGCGCAAGCTACCCGATCTCGCGGATCCGAAGGCGCTCGCGGTGTATGCGGCGTACATCCTCGCCGAGGCCTGCGAGGGCCTGCACGCGGCCCACGAGCTGCGTGGTGCTGACGGCGAGCCGCTTCACGTCGTGCACCGCGATGTGTCGCCCCACAACCTGTTCGTCACCTACGATGGCAGCGTCAGCGTCGTCGACTTCGGCATCGCGCGTGCATCCGATCGGATTCAGCACACGGCCACGGGTGTGCTGAAGGGCAAGTTCTCCTACATGGCGCCCGAGCAGATCAGGCAGCTCGAGGTCGATCGTCGCGCGGACGTGTGGGCGCTCGGCGTCTGCCTGTGGGAAACCTTGACCCTCGAGCGCCTGTTCGTGCGCAACAGCCAGGCAGACACGCTGATGAGCGTGATGATGGATCGGGTGAAGCTGCCCTCGGAGGTGCGACCGGAGCTCCCGAAGGAGCTCGATGTCATCGTCGCGCACGCGCTCGCCAGAAATCCAGCCCAGCGCTACGAGACGGCGCGCGAGCTCGGTCGTGACCTGATGGCCTTCGTGCGCAAGAGCGAGGCGCCCGTGGGCATGGTCGAAGTCGAGCAGTGGATGGAGCAGCTTTTCCCGAAGGAGCTCGCCGACAGCCGCAGGCTCATCCAGAACGCGAAGCTCGCGTCGATCGAAGAAGCGCAGTGGCACGAGGGGACGCCCTCCATGGGCTTCTCACGCATGCCCACGCGCTCGGGGGCGATGCTCAGGGCGCGCTCGTCGCGGATCACGGGCGAGATGACAGCCACGAGCACCCCCGCGAGCCAGGTCGTGCTCCATTCGAATCCTGACAACGACTTGTCGCCACCCCAGACGCTGCCGCTGCTCGAGATCGAGCAGCCGATCGACAAGCCGCAGGCTGGTCCCGCGCGCAAGATCGCCACCTTTGTGGCGCTCGCCATCGGTACGACCGCGGCGCTCTACTTTGGGCTTGCACGTGAGAGCACCCCGAGCGACCCATCGCTCAGCACGCGGCTCACTGCCGCGATGCAGCCGAGCGTGTCGCCACCGCCGCAGGCCACTCCCGCTCCGGTCGCGCCCTCCATCCCCGAGCAGACCACACCCACTGCCGACGAGAACGAGGCCCAGCTCGCCGAGGTTGTGGCCGATCAGCCAGTGGCCGAGCCAGGGGTCAAAGGCAGCCTGCCCGTCGACGAGGAGACTGATGACGCTGATTCTTGGCAGGCGAAGGCCAGGCCGCGCCGACGCGCCATCCCCGTGGAGAGGTCAACCACCGCCCCACAGGCCTCCGTGGATTCCGCGAGCGCCCCACGCGGCGCGCAAGGGCCGGCAGCGGCTACCCCCGTTTCGAGCGAAGCGGTGGCCGGGTCGGAGTCGACGACCGGGACACCCACATCCAAGACCCCAAAGCTGCCATCCCCTGGCGCCGATGTGAGCGTTTCCGCGAGAGCGATCGAGCCGAGCGCGCCGCGTGTGGCGCCGACTTCCACGCCGAGCGCGCCGCAAGAAAAAGCACCGCAACCGAGCCCGAGCGCATCCGCGCGGCAGGTGCTCGATGGGCGTCCCTACGCATCCGATGTAAACACGCAGGGCTCACTTGGATCCGGCGTGGTGCTGCGCATGCTCTCGCGTGCGGAGCCGCTCATGCAGCGGTGCTATGTGTCCGCTGCGCAGCGCGCTGGCAAGAATGAGTACCGACCGCTTTCGGTTGCGCTTACCATCAACGAGATGGGAGCCGTGCGGAAGGTGACCACGGGAAGGCATCCTCTGCCCGGCTTGTCCGATTGCGTGAACGATTCTCTCAAGCGCTTGCGTACCGATCGCAAGCCCGACGTCGGCACGGTGAGCGTCGAGTACTCGCTCGGGTTCCGCGCACCATGAGCAGCATTCATCTCCAGCCATCTGAACGAAGCACCATGTATCTCTTTGGCGATTACGTACTCGACACCCAGCTCTTTCAGCTCCGGCGCAAGGGAGAGGTGATCCCCCTCGAGCCCAAGGTATTCGACGTGCTGCGCTACCTCGTCGAGCACCACGATCGCGTGGCGACGAAGCGTGAGCTGCTCGACTCCCTGTGGCCCAACGAGGTGGTGACAGAAGCCGTGCTGCCCACCAACATCAACGCCCTCAGGCGTGCGTTGGGCCAGCGACGTGGCGACAAGCTGCCCATCGAGACGGTGCATGGTCGTGGCTACCGCTTCGCCATGCCCGTGACGCGCTCGCTTCCTCCCAAGGCCATGCCGAGCTCCGAGCCGCCGCCCCAGTGGGCCTCGCTCGCGCCGCTCAACGACGTCGAGGAGCAGGAGCCCTTCGTGGGGCGGGTTCAGCTGATGAGCCGCCTCAAGCGCTCGCTCGCGCGAGTGCTCGGCGACCAGGGACAGATCTGTGTCCTCAGTGGCGAAGCGGGCATCGGAAAGACGCGCGCCGCGCAGCGCCTCGCCGATCTGGCGCGCGCGCACGGTGCAGAGGTCTGGATGGGGCCGTGCCACGAAGGAGAGGGCGCGCCCGCCTTCTGGCCCTGGGCGCAGGTGTTGAAGAGCGCGCTCTACAGCGAGGGCGTCGAGACGCTGCGCGGCTGGCTCGGGCCGTCGGCTCCCGATGTGGTGCCGTGGATTCCCGAGCTCGCCGACGGGCTCGATCAGGGCGTGGCCGTCGCGTCCACGTTCGAGCACGCGAGCTTCCGTGCGCTCGATGCCGTGTCGCGCTTGCTGGTGGCTGCGAGCCGCGCTCGTCCGCGCGTGGTGTTTCTCGAGGACATGCATCGCGCCGACGATGCTTCCTGGCAGCTGTTGCGTCTGCTCGCGCCCACGCTCGAGCGCAGTGCCGTGCTCGTGCTCGTCACCCTGCGCAGTCGTGACGACTTGACCGTGGCCGCGCCCGTCGAGCGCAACGTCGATGCGCTGGCACGCATGCCGTCGTGCCATCGCTTCTATCTGCGCGGGCTCGAGGAGTCGGCGACGGGGGAGCTCGCCCGGAAGCTGCACGGCGAGGATCTTGCCGAGCACCTCGGCCCCACGCG
>CAYNOM010000180.1:0-2089 GCA_964398415.1 uncultured Polyangiales bacterium
CGTGTCGTAGTGGTAGAGGCCTTCTTGAGCGCGCGTCGTGCTCTTCACGTGCCAGCGCACGAGCTCCATGCCGAGCCCCTCGGCGATGGCCTCGGCGAGTAGCGTTTTGCCGGTGCCGGGCTCGCCTTTGACGAGCAGCGGACGCTCGAGGGCGAGCGCGCAATTCACGGCCGACTCGAGCGCCTCGTTCGTCAGGTAGCTCTGGGTTCCTTTGAAGTGGCGAAACGTGGGGTTCATGGAGTTCTCACAGCCTTGGCTCGTCGCGCGGGTGGCGACGTCGTCGATGGAATGTTGACGAGCGCTACATCGAGGTTAGCACCGTTTACATACCACTGGTAGGCGTGCATTGGGACCGCCTCCGAGCGCCGCCGTGTGGTAAAGCCCCCCGCGATGTTCCGACCTCCTGCTCCTCGTCTCCTCGCGGCCGCGTCGGTGGCCGTGCTCAGCGTGCTCGGCTCGGGCTGCAGCTGCAGCAAGCTGTCTGGCGAGGTGGGCGACGTCGAGTTCAAGCGTTGCGCCCAGGTCTCGCCTCCTGATGCGCGCAGCGTGCGGGCAGGCGAGGTGGAGCTGCGCATCGAGGGCTCGAGGCTCGAGGTGCGAGGGAAAGGCGATACGCTGCGCCTCGCGGCGTTCACCGGGCCCGTGGGCGCTGCCCTGACCCGTCACGAAATCGCCGCCCTCGCCGCGGCAAAGCCCCAGCTCGTCGTCATGCTCGGCGGTCTCGGAGAGACCACGCAGATGGCGACGGCAAGCCTCGCTGCGCTCTCGACCCTCGACGCGCCCACGCTGTTTCTGCCGGGCGGCGCAGACCGTCTCGACGTACTCGAGCAGGCGTTCGACGAGCTTTCCAAGCCCGAGCGAGATCGCATCATTCAAGGCAGTGGCCTGCGCGAGCTCGTGATCGGCGACGATCACTTCGCGCTGGTCGCCGGTGCTCCCCTCGGGCGCTACGCCATCGACGATGGCGCCTGCGGCTTCGAGACGGGCGATCTGGAAGAGGTCGCGGAGGCTCTCGAAGCGGCGGCCGAGAAGAAGCAGCGGCTTTGGCTTCTGAGCTGGGGGGCGCCGTCAGGCTGGGGCGTCAGTCCTGGCTACGGCCACACTGAGGTCGGCAGCGACGAGCTCGCCGAGCTCGTCGAGGACCTGGGCGCGCGCGGTGGGTTGTTCGCGTTTCCGGAGAGCGCCGCGGGCTTGCCCGTGCACGATGCTTCTCCCAATGGTGGCTTGCGTCTGGTCGTCCCGCGCCTGGGTCGCACCGGGGCCACCCGTCTCGAGGGCGGACGCGTCGCAAGCAGCTTCGCGCTGCTTTCAGTGGGGCCGAAGGGGCTCACGCTTCACTGATCCTGATGGGCTGTTGGCTGACGATCCTCGTGCTTGACACGAGGGGGCCGGCGACTATCCTTGGCGCTCTTCGGCCCCGGCCTGCGTGCGCCTATGGCGCCGAAAAGATTCAGTAAATGGGCGATCTAGTCATCCCGCTGCACGACCTCGACAGCCAAGGCAAGGACTTCTCCTTTGCCCTGGGCCAGGCGTGGCTCGAGCGAGCTTTCGAGGGCACCGGCGTGACCGGCGACGCAGCCCGCGGCGGAGGGCAGGTTGCTGTGCACGCCCAGCGCAACGGGCGCGAGATCCTCGTGCACGGCCACGCCAAGGCATGTCTGGTGGCCGAGTGCGTGCGCTGCCTCCAGGGTCTGCCCCTCGACGTCGAAGCCGATGTCGCGACCCTCTACGCGCCGGCCGACGCGGGCACGACGCAGAAGGCGCATCATGCGCATGCTCGCGGCGAAGAAGACGACATCGAGATCGATCCGGACGCTCCCGAGCGCGAGACCTACAGCGGCGACACGCTCGAAATCGATGCGCTGGTCCGCGACTCTCTGCTACTCGAGCTGCCCATGCAGCCGCGCTGTGAGCTCGGTTGGGCTTGCCCGAACCTCGATCTTCCTGAACACCTCAGGTCGCCCGAGGGCGTCAGCACCAAAGGTTTCGACGAGGGCAAAGTCGACCCTCGTCTCGCACCACTGATGAAGCTCGCCAAGGGCGATGCGCTGTTCATGATCGGTTCGGGACTGATCTATATGATGGTGAA
>CAYNOM010000180.1:2099-10235 GCA_964398415.1 uncultured Polyangiales bacterium
ACGACAAGGAGTGATCCCGTGGCCGTTCCGAAGCGAAAAAACCCCCGGTCCCGGCGAGATTCGCGCCGCGCAAATCATGACAAGGTCAGCGCGCCGAACCTCATCCCCTGCCCGAACTGCGGTGACGTGATGGTGCCCCATCGCGTCTGTCCCTCCTGCGGCCATTACAAGGGCAAGCAGGTGATCGCCAAGGCCGAAGAGCAGCAGGAGGGCTGAGCGCCCATGTTCCGCCTGGAGGGCAAGGTCGCGGTCGTCACTGGAGGCTCGCGCGGCATCGGTCGCGCGATCTGCGAGCTTTTCGGCAAGGCCGGCGCGTACGTCGTCGTCAACTACGCCGGCAACGAAGCGGCCGCCAAGGAGACGCTCGACCGCGTGATCGCGGGCGGTGGTCGTGGTGAGATCAAGCGCTTCGACGTGGCCGACGAAGAGGCCGTGCAGCAGGCGTTCAAGGAGATCACCGACGCGCACAAGAAGGTCGACGTGCTCGTCAACAACGCCGGCATTGCGCTCGATCAGATCCTCCTACGCGTGAAGAAAGACGAGCTCGACCGAACCTTCGCCACCAACGTCTACGGCACGCTGTTTTGTGCCAAGGCGGCGGTGCGCACGATGATGCGCGCGAAGCAGGGGCGCATCATCAATCTGTCCAGCGTGGTGGGCGAGTCGGGCAATCCTGGCCAGTCGGTCTATTCGGCGTCGAAGGCCGGCATTATCGGGTTGACGAAGACACTGGCTCGGGAGTACGCCTCGCGCGGCATCACGGTCAACGCTGTCGCGCCGGGCTTCATCGAGACCGACATGACGGCCGAGCTGCCCGAGGCTGCCCAGAAGGGTATCGTCGAACAGACGCCGCTTGGGCGTGTGGGTAAGCCTGAAGAAGTGGCCGCGGCTGTGCTGTTTCTCGCTTCCGATGAGGCGAGCTACGTGACGGGACAAGTCATTCGCGTCAACGGCGGGATGTACGTATGAGTTTGCGCCCCTAGGGCGCGTCGGATCAGACGGTCCCGAGGGGCCGTGTTTCGGAGGAACGAATGGATATCGCCGAAAAGGTCAAGGAGATCATCTCCCAGCAGCTCGACGTCGACCTCGCCGAGGTCAAAGAGCCCGCTTCGTTCATCGACGACCTGGGGGCGGACTCGCTCGCGATCGTCGAGCTCGTGCTGGCCTTCGAGGAGCAGTTCGAGATCGACATTCCCGATGAGGACACGGAGAAGATCCGCACCGTCGGCGATGCCATCTCGTACATCCAAGAGCACAAGGGCAAGTGAGCCCTCGGCGCCCGCTCGTATCGCGCGGACGGGTCGCTGGTCGGGCCTAAGTGCGTGAATTGAGTTGCCAATGGCAACATGGAGGGGCGCTTCAGGCGCCCCTTTTTTGCTGGCCTTTGGGGTTGCTCCGTGTCACGGACTGCGCTGTGCGTGCGAGATTCGCGCGCGTGCGCCTAGACGATGAGGTTCGGATCGATGCGCAGGGTGGTCATCACAGGAGTCGGCGCCGTGAGCCCGTGTGGTCTCGACACCGAGACGACGTGGAGCGCCATCAAGGCAGGCAAGAGCGGTATTGGGACGATCGAGCTGTTCGACCCGGCCGAGTATGCCTCGCAGATCGCGGGCGAATGCAAAGGCTTCGACGCCGAGCAGTTCATCCCGAAGCGTGACATTCGCTCCATGGACAGGTTCATCCACCTGGCCATGGGCGCTGCCGAGCACCTGATGAAGAGCTGCGGCATCGACGGCGATGATCCGCTCAAGCTCACCACCGGCACGCTGATCGGTGTCGGCATCGGCGGACTCGGCTACATCGAAGCGATGGCCAAGGTGCTCGCGGCCAAGGGGCCGAGCCGCATCAGCCCCTACTTCATTCCCGGCACCATCTCGAACCTGGCTCCGGGTCAGGTGTCGATGAAGTACGGCCTCAAGGGCGTCAGTTACACGAATACGAGCGCTTGTGCGTCCGGCGCCCATGCCATCGGCGAGGCTTTCCGCACCATCGCGCGCGGCGAGCTCGACGCGTGCGTGGCGGGTGGCGCAGAGGCGGCCATCACGCCTCTCGGCGTCGGTGGCTTTGCCGCCATGCGCGCGCTCTCGAAGCGCAACGACGCACCGCACGCGGCAAGTCGCCCCTGGGACGTCGACCGCGATGGTTTCGTGATCGCCGAGGGCGCGGGGCTGCTCTTCCTGGAAGAGCGCGAGCATGCACGCGAGCGGGGCGCGACCATCTACGCTGAGATCGTGGGCTACGGCGCCACCGCGGATGCCTATCACCTGACCCAACCAGCGCCCGAGGGCGAGGGATGAACCCATCGATTACATCAACGCCCACGGCACCTCCACGCCGGTGGGCGACCTGCTCGAGATCAAGGCCATCCGCCACGTGTTCGGCGCGCACGCCGAAAAGCTTTGGGTGTCGAGCACCAAGTCGATGACGGGGCATCTCCTCGGTGCAGCGGGCGGTCTCGAGGCCGTGCTGAGCGTCCTTGCGCTCAGGGAGGGAGTCGTGCCGCCCACGATCAATCTCGACAAGCCCGACCCTGAAGTCGCGGGCATCGATCTCGTCCCGCATGAGGCGCGCCAGCGAGCCTTGTCCCACGTGCTCTCGAACTCCTTCGGGTTCGGCGGCACGAACGCCTCGCTCATCTTCAGGAAGCACGACTGATGACCGCGCACCGCATCGGCGTGGGCTGCGATCACGCGGGCCTCGAGCTGAAGCAAAAGCTCGCAGAAGCCATGGCTACACAGGGCATCGAGGTCGTCGACTTCGGCACCCACAGCACGGCCTCCTGCGACTACCCAGACTTCGCCCACGCCCTGTGTGCGGCGCTCGAGGCAGGGCGCGTGGCGCGCGGTGTGCTCGTGTGCGGCACTGGTGTCGGTATGTCGATCGCCGCCAACAGACATCCGGGCGTGCGAGCCATCGTCTGCAGCGAGTCGGTGTCGGCGCGCATGTCGCGCAAGCACAACGACGCCAACGTGCTGTGCCTCGGCGCGCGCATCATCGGCATCGAGACTGCCTTAGACATCCTCCACACGTTTCTCACGACCGAGTTCGAGGGTGGGCGGCATCTGTCACGCATCCAGAAGCTCGCTCCCGCGTGAGGCAGCTTCGCACGGCCGAGTTCGAGGCGCAGCGCCACGCCTACGTGCTGCGCTTCTGCTGCGAGCACTGCGTGCATTTCGACACGGAGCGCGCGGCCTGCATGCACGGCTACCCCAACGCTGAGCATCGGCTCGTGCATCAGCAAAGCGCGCCGCCGGCGCTCGTGTTCTGCAAGGAGTTCGATCTCGTCTGATAGGCTAGGACGTCATGGACAGAGCAGAGGCGCAGGATCTTCTCGCTTTCATCGACGCTAGCCCGTCGCCCTTTCACGCCGTCGCCGAGAGCGAGCGACGTCTGGTCGAAGCTGGCTTCAGGCGCCTGCATGAGCGCGACGAGTGGCAGCTCACGCCGGGCGACAAGATCTACGTGATTCGCGACGGCGCGTCGCTTGCCGCCTTCGAGCTCGGAACAGAGCCCGCCGAAGAGCATGGCTTTCGGCTGATCGGCGCCCACACCGACTCTCCCGGGCTGCGCATCAAGCCCCAGCCTGAGCTCGCCCGCGACGGCATGCGACAACTCGGGGTCGAGGTGTACGGAAGCCCGTTGTACAGCACCTGGCTCGACCGCGATCTGTCGCTCGCCGGTCGCGTCGCGGTGCGCAGTGAGCACGGTCTCGTCGAGACCCACCACGTGCGCTTCGAGGGCGCGCGCATGCGGATTCCAAATCTCGCGATTCATCTCAATCGTGGCGTCAACGACGGCCTCACGCTCAACGCGCAACAGCACCTCGTGCCGGTGTGGGGGCTCGGAGACAAGGCGGGCTTCTCGCTACGCGATGCCCTTCGAAGCGAGCTCGAGCGACATGGCACGGCGCTGCGCGCAGAGAGCATCCTCGGTTGGGATCTCGGGCTGTTCCCGGTCGAGCCCTCGCGCTTCGGCGGTCACGACGATGAGCTGATCTTTGCGCCGCGTATCGACAACCTCGCGGGGTGTCATGGTGCGCTGCGCGCGCTCCTCGAGAGCCGTGGTGCACGGCCCGCAACGCGCGGCATCGTGCTGTTCGATCACGAAGAGGTAGGCAGCGAGAGCGCGCGGGGGGCAGGCTCGTTGTTTCTGCGCACGCTCTTGTGTCGATTGCTCGAAGCCCACGGCCCCTACGCCGAGACGCGTCTCGCTCGGGCTGTTTCGCGCTCTTTCCTGGTCTCGAGCGACACCGCCCATGGCGTGCATCCCAACTACTCAGACCGCCACGAACCAGGCCACCGACCGGTGCTCGGCCAGGGGCCCGTGATCAAGTCGAACTCGAACGCGCGCTACGCCACGGATGGCGAAACCTGGGCGCTGTTCGAGCTCTTCGCCTCCCGTGCGGATGCCAAGGTGCAGCGCTTCGTGGTGCGCTCCGATCTCGGCTGTGGCAGCACGATAGGCCCCATGAGCGCCGCCAAGCTCGGCATGCGTACGGTCGACGTGGGCAACCCCATGCTCAGCATGCACTCGTGCCGCGAGATGGCTGCCGTGGCCGACGTGGCGCCTATGATCCGCGTGCTCAGCGCCTTTCTCTCGAGCTGAAGCGCGCTCGCGCTGAGCCCATCTGGCGCCAGATCTTGAGCGCGAAATGGGCCAGCAGCTGCGTTCAGCGCTGCACGGGGCTGCCGACCAGCGGCATTCCGTCGGGCCCGATGCGTCCGAGTGCCTCGAGCACCGGCTGGCCGTGCATCGCTGCCGGTACGGGAACGCCGAGCGCAGCGAGCACCGTGGCAGCCGTGTCGGTCGTGTGAACGTTGCGGCCGATGCGCCCTCGCTGGGTGCCGGCGCCCCATGCAAACCACGGGATGCGCGCATCGACATCGAGGCGCGTGCCATGGCTGCGGTTGTGACCGCCGTGGTCGGCCGTGACGATCAGCAGCGTGCGGTCTGCGCGACCGCTGTCTTCGATCGCGTCGATGACCTTGCTCAGGCAGCGGTCGACGTTGCGCACCGCGTCGAGGTAGGTCTCCGTCATCCAGCCCGAACGGTGACCTGCGCTGTCAGGGTCGGCGAAGTGCAGAAACAAGAGCCCGCGTTCGGCTTGCTGAAGGTGCGGCAGGGCCTGACGCAGCAGCTTCTCGCAGAACATCCCCGCCATCTTGAACTCGGCGTCGCCCGGGCGGCCGAGCAGGTGCTTGAGCTTCGACTTGCCGACGAACATCGCCGTGGGCAACCCTGCGTTGCGCACCAGCGAGAAGATCGTGGGGCTCTCGATGTTGCCGTTGCTCGGGCGATAGGCGTTGAAGTTGAGACCGTGGGCCTCGGGGTCGACGCCGCTCACCATCGATGCGTGGGAGGGCAGCGTGGCCGACTTGTCGATCGTGCGTGCGAAGTGCGGCGATGCGCCCTCGAGATACAGCCGGTGAAGGCCGCTGAGCGCGGGCGTGATCGCATCGGGACGCAGGCCGTCGAGCGAGATCACGACGACGAGGTCTGCACTGCTCGGCGCGTACGTCACGCGCGCGGCTCGCGGGGACACGGTTTCTGGCGAAGGCGTTGGCAGCGGAGGCGGCGTGCTGTGCGCCGACGGATCGCCAGCCTTCACGTACGCCGCGTCGAGCGGCAACAGCGCAGCCAGCAAGGCCGCGAAGACCAAAGCAAACACGGTGACCTTGGCGCGCGCAATCACTCGAAAACCTGCCCCCCACTACAATGCGGCATCTCCGGCCTCGGCGTCAAACGATGCGCGGGACGCCACGCGTGGTTTGGGAGGCTCTTCGGCGTCCTTGTGGGACATGAGGTTCTAAGCAAGCCGTAGCGTCGCGATGACTGTCGCATGGCTCCGTGCTCCGCGCGGGTCAGTGCAACGTGTGTTGCTGCCCGTCGTGCTCGATCGTCGGCACGCCCGGCTCGCGCACCCATTGCGCGACCACGAGGCCTGCGCGCGTGGCCTGCTCGCCGCGTTCTTCTACTTGACGCTGCATCGAGAGCGCTGCGAGCGCGCGCTCTTGCTGTGCTTCCTCTTCGGCCCAACGCTCGAGCTTTCTGCGCTGGTCGCGCCTTCGACGCACGAAAGCAAACACCGCGAGCACGGCGATGCCGACCCACAAGAACGAGCCGCTCAGAAGCAGCGGAGTGACGTGGAAGCGTTCGTGCAACCCGGTTCGCCACTCGCGCTCGAGGTAGGGCAAATCGACGTAGTAGGACGAAAGCACGGCCTTCTCGAAGCCCTCGCCCTTCGCCACGCGCGATAAGAGGCCGGGCAAGCGCGCGCGGTCGCTGCGATCCTTGAGCATGTGGCGAACGATGTCGGCGCTCTGGGCGTAGGCCAGGTTCACGCCTTCGGGCCGCGCCGGAAAGGCCCGCGATAGCTCGGAGAGCGGAAGCAGCTGGTCTGCGACCGATGCCTCCCAGAGCGTGCGAATCCGGGTCAAGCCCTGCTCTTCGGCTTGGTGGATGGCCATGCCCTCCACGAACCACAAGGGCAGTTCGCGTCCCTCCACCGCCCGATGTAGCGCGATGTGCGAGAGCTCGTGGGTCAAGACCGACTCGAGGTTTGGCGGCAACCAGCTTTGGGGATCGACGACGCTGAGGATGATCAGGCCGCGTGCAGGATAGGCGACGCCCACCGCGTAGCCGGGTGGCGGTGCGTTCTTGGGCGAAAGGCGCACCATGTCCTTCGGGCCACGTGACACGCGAATGGTCAGCTCACCCGAGACGTCCGCGCCGAGCTCCCGGGTGATGCGCTGCCAGGTGCTCGGCAGCTCGCGCGCCAGGTCTTCGACCAGCGAGGTGGCGCTTGGCGCGTAGGCCCACGTGACCTGGCCCCGGCGTTCCTCGACGAAGTCGCTCGGCACGGCCGGCAACGCGCTCAGGGGCGTCCCGAGCTCGAGCACGTCAGGCGGGCGCTCTGCGACGCGCTCTTGGCCCCTCGCGTAGGAGCCAAACCCCAGCCACCCGAGCACGACCGCGAGCAACACCGAAGCCCAAGCCGACGTGCGACGCGGGCCTTTTCGAGCTGTGCGCTTTCGGACTCGGGCGTCCGCCACGCTTCAGCCTACCATCGAAAACGCACGCTGAACGGCGGCCACCGCGAGTCTCGACGCGATGCGTAGACCGGTGTACGTTGACCGGCCTCGATGTCATCTGTCCGCGCAGTAGCGAATACCGGCCACGCGCTTGGTTTCACCGTGCTCATGTGTACCCTGGGTGTGGGGGTTTATGGGGCGACGGGCAGCCGGCCGACGTTCAGGCGCATGACCCGCTTCTGGGCGGAGGGCTTGGCGAAGGGCTGGGGGATGCGTGTGACGGCGCACGGTGCCGAGCAGCTCGACCCGCAGGGCACCTACGTGTTCATGTCGAATCACCTGTCGCACGTCGACATCGTCGCGCTGTTCGTCGCCTTGCCCATCGACGTGGGCTTTTTGGCCAAGAAGGAGCTGCGGCGCGTGCCTTTCCTCGGGCAGGCGATGGTCGCTGGCGGACACGTCTTCATCGATCGCTCGCGCCACTCGAGCGCACGCCGTGCCATGGAGGAAGCGGCCGAGCAGGTGAGGGCCGGCGCTTCGCTCGTGGTGTTTCCCGAGGGCACCCGCGGCACCGACGAGCAGATTCAGCCCTTCAAGAAGGGGGGCTTTCACCTGTCGCGCCAGGCGGGGGTGCCGGTGGTGCCGGTGGGGTTGCGCGGCACGCGTGCCATCATGGGCCGCGAGGACTACGTGATTCGGCCCGGTGAGGTGTGCGCTCACATCGGCGCGCCGATCGATCCCGCGCGCTTCCGCAGCGCGACAGAGCTCTGCGAACAGGTGCGCCTCGAGGTCGCGCGCCTCGCCGCCATGCCTTTGATGCCCACGCACACGGATGGCGAAGCCAAGGAGCTGCCGGCCGATTGAGGCCTACCCGCTCGCGGGCTGGGATTCGGGCCCGCGGGGAGTATAGCCAGGGCGGCCCAGCTCGACCTCGAGCAGCACGAGGCCGCGAGCGGGCGCCGTTTGCCCCACCATCGTGCGCTCGCCCTCTGGGCCCAGGGCACGTTCGATGCGTCCTAGCTCGAGCTGGCCGCGGGCAATGTCGACCAGTGTGCCGACCAGGATGCGCACCATGTTCTTCATGAACGCGTTGCCGATCACGTGC
>CAYNOM010000181.1:0-10177 GCA_964398415.1 uncultured Polyangiales bacterium
AACACGAGCCGGGGATCGTTCCTTCGGCCGAGGACCCCGACTGGTCCCGCGAGGCCTGCATGCCGTTCCAGTGGAAGCCATCACGACAGCTCATTCGCGCGCTTCGCGACTATCAAGCGGCGGTTGCGCGCGGGACCATGTGGGGGTTGATACTGTCCAAACTCGCGGTCATTCGCCATCGCTTCTGGTCGGTGGTCACGGGCGCCGACATCCCGCTCAACACCACGATCGAAGGTGGCTTCCTCCTCCCCCATCCAAACGGTGTCGTGGTTCATCCAAGCGCGCATATCGGTCCCAATTGTCTGCTCTTCCAGCAAGTGACAATCGGGACGGGGCCCGTGCCCGGCGTTCCTACCCTTGGCGGACACGTCGAAGTGGCGCCGGGGGCGAGAATCCTCGGCGGCGTGCACATCGGCGATCATGTGCGCATCGGCGCCAATGCAGTGGTCCTCTCCGATGTGCCAGCGGAAGGGATCGCGGTGGGCATCCCAGCCGTGAACGTGCGCCGGTCACAGGCCTGACCGGGGCAGGAAGTCGCGGGCGTGCGCTCTTGTCAGCCACGGCTGTGGCGAAATGGCACGTCGAAGGCGGCGACACGAGCAACGCGCCCGCGCCAAGCCTCCAGGTGGGGACGGTCCTTCTAAACTGAAAGATGTCGCGATGCCGCCCCACGCGACCCCGCGCTCACCCCCGACCCGCCCCGGCCTAGGTGCGGCGCGTATCGGGCGCGCAATCGTGTGTGCACCTTGCATGGTGTCCGTGGGCGGGGGCGCGTAAGATCAGAAGTCGAATGATCACGACAGGCTTTTCGGGGGACAAACGAGCCCCGCGTAGGCACTCACGTCTCTTGGCTCTTTGCCTCTGGGCGCTGGGCGCGAGCGGCTTGTGTGGAGCGTGTGCGGGCGGCAGCGGTGCGGGCAAGGGCGCGAGCACGTTGGTTTCGGTGCCCGAGACCCTCGATGCCCGGAGCTTCGCCACGCTGCATCGCACCTACGTGCGCATGGCGCTCGACGACCCCCAGCGTCCCGAGGTGCGCGCGAAGTTGGCTCGCTATCTCCTTCAGGAGGGCGCGCGCGCCCACGTCGCCGATGAGTACGAGGCGGCGGTCGAGCGTCTCGCCGAGGTCAGCGCGCTGTACCGGCCTGAGGAGCTGACGACGATCGAGCCGGCTGCGGCACAGCTCGCCGATTACCTGCGCAAGCGAGGCGAGCCGCGGGGCGATGAGGCTCGCGTGCTCTCTGCGCTCTGGCTTCAAAAGACGCTGCGCAAGGACGATCCCGAGCCCGCGGAGCAATATGCGCTCTTGAGGCGTTGGTCTGACGAAGCACGGCGCGACCTCGGCGGAATCGCCGAGCACTTGAGCGGGCTGATCGACGTGATGGCCGAGCACGCGCGCCTCACGCCTGCGCCCGAGGTGCTGGCCACGCTGTCGGACTTGTACGCCGAGCGAAGAACCGAGCTCGTCGCCGTGCTCAGCACGGATGGAAAGGCCCAGCCCACGCCCGGCGAGCTGTCGTTTCAGGATTACCGCACGGCGACGGTCGCGTTGAGTCGCGCACCTCTCGACATCGCGGCGGTGTACCTCCGCCATGGCGACTATCAGCGCGCACTTTCGCGGCTGCGTCAGCTCGACACGGTGACGGGCTTCGAGCCGCGCATTCGCACGGCCGTCGAGCTCGTCGCCAACAACCGTGCAGAGGCGCCCGAGGCGCTGCTCGCCCTTTCGCGCGCCTACCTCGACGCGGAAGACCCGGGCGTGGCCAAGGACGTCTGCACCTACGGCGTGCGGCAGTTCCCTGCCGAGGCGCGCTTCGCGCAGTGCCTGGGGCAGCTTGCGGCGGCGCGCGACGACTATGGTGAGGCGGCCTTCGAGTACGGCGAGGCGATTCGTCTCTCGCCCGAGAGTCGCGAGCTGTATGACGAGGCGCTCGAGGTGCTGGCGAATCTCATTCGTGGCGAGCTGCTCAACACCGATCCCACTGAGACGCGACAGCTGGCCGAGCGGGCGCGAAAGGTGCTCGAGGAGCGTACGCGTCGTTTTCCCGCCGCTCCTTCGCCCGTATCGCTCGAGCAGATCGAGCTGGCGGTAGGCCTCGCAGAGATGGGGGCGGGAAACGCCGATGTCGCGCGTCAGCACTTCGAGAAGAGCCTCAAGAAGCGCGAAACTACCTCGGCCCTCGTGCAGATAGGGCAGCTCTGTGCGCGCTTGGGCGAGCGAGAAGATGCGCTGCGCTACTTGAGGCGCGCCCTCGAACGAACCTCCGAGCGCAACGTCGAGGAGCTCAGGCAGCGGGCCCAGATCCTCGAGCAGCTTGGGGACGTCATGCGTGCAAAGCGCGAGCGCGAGCCGGCGCTGCGCGCTTACGCCGAGGCCCTTGCAGGCTGGGAGAACGCCCTCGGTGCGAGCGACGACGGGCCGGTGCGCGCCTTCACGCACATTCGTCGCGGGGTCTTGCTGTCGCGTCTCGAACGTGACGAGGAGTCGGCCCAGGCGTTCGAGCTCGCGATGCAAGCGGCTCCCGAAGACCGCGAAACCTACGCCCAGATCTTGGCCCATCTCGCGGTGTCGACGCCGGCTCCCGAGCTCGCGGTCGCGACCCTCAGGAGAGCCCAGCGTCAGCTTACGCTCGAGCCCGAATGGAAGAGCTACTTCGCGCTGTGGGTGCAGAGCGTGTCGGCGCGCGGCCGGCAGCCCTTCCCCGACGACCTCTCGGGCATGCTCACGCGTCTGTCGCGCTCGGACGCCTGGTGGGGTCACCTCGCGCAGTTTGGCCTCGGCTTCATCGACCACGCGCGGCTCTCAGCCTTGGCGAGATCACGCGGCGAGCGCACCGAGGCCGATTTCTACGAGGGCACTCGTCGCCTCGCGAAAGGCGACGTCTCGGGCGCGCGCCAGATGTTCGACAAGGTGATAGCGTCGCGCATGGTGGGCTTTTACGAATACCAGATGGCCCAGGAGCTCATGCTGCTCGACGACACGGCGCTGTTGCCGCCTCAGTCGTAGCGGCCGTTGCGTTGGGGTCAGATCAGATCACCGTAAAGCCCGTCTCGCAGCTCGTGAGCGGACCGGCGAGCCCAGACCAGCCGCGAAACTGACCGTCGTTCTGGGGCCCCTGGATCAAGACCTCGGACAACTCGAAGGTCGCAGGATTCTGACGGTAGAGCTGCGCTTGCGAGTCGAGGATGTAGAGCCGCGCCACGTCGTCGTCGAAGAGACTTCCCCCAAGTGCGTGGATGCCCCAACTTCCGCCCTTTCCAGCCTCCGTTCCAAGCCCCGTCTCGTAGTTGAACGCGTAGATCGTCCCGCTGTCGATGGCGAGGCCTGGGTTGTCGACGATGCGATTGTCTACGATCGCCGGCCCCATGTCGTCGATGTCAGCCACGGAGGCTGCGCTCAGGTCGCTGACCACGACAAACGAAAAGTCGCCGGCCAAGAGGTCGCCGGTGAATCGCAGCAAGCGATTGCCTGCGGCGGAGCTCGTGTTCTCACCGCTGTCCATGGCGTAGACACGCCCGTCGCAGTCGGTATAGAGGCCCTCGATCAGAAGGTCGCCCGGGAGGGTTCCGAGTGGCTTCGGTGTGACCTCGGCGCCGGGCTGCGCCCGAGGCAGCTTCGCGATGTGGTAAAAGGGGCTGTTCGGTCCAGTTCTCGCGAGCAGCAGCGAGCCGTCACCGAGCATGGTGATCGCGCTGTGGCCTGCCGCGATCTCGCCGCGCATGGGATAGGCCTCGAGTGCGAGCACGGTGCCGTCTTCGGGGTCGAGCGGGATGCGCACGAGCTGGTCGACGACCGAGTACCAGAGCTCCGGATACTGCCTGACGGTGCTACCTCCGCCGGCGTCCGGCGAAGTCGAGCCGGCGTCGGAAGAGCTCGCATCTGCAGACTCGCCTCCCGACCCTCCTCCAGCATCGCGATCGCCGGGCGATGACGGATCGTCAGACCCTGCACCGCGACCCTTGGAATCGCTACCACTGCAAGCCAGTGAAAGAGCCAAACACAGCGGCAGGGGCAGAGAGCGCAACCGGTTCATCCTCATCCAAACAATCTACCATTCGGCGACTGGCTTCCGCGGCGGGCACCCGTTCCTTGCGCCGCGCCATGGGAAAAAATGAGGACGTTCTGCGATCCACCCTACGCCGGCACAGAGGCGAGCTCCCCCAGGAAAGAACAGCTACGCCTCCCCCTCCGCTGTCATTCGCCTCGTGGCATCGAGCCGAACTGCAAGCGGAGGCCCTGAGCCATCGGCAAGCGCGCACGTAGCCCGACCGGGAGCCGTACGGCGTCCTTGAGCTCCCACCCCGAGCAGAGCCCGTTGCCTAAGGCGCGTGCACCCTCGCGCGCGTTTGCGCAGAAGACCCGAGTCTCGACGGCGAGCACGAAGCGTCGACCAGCCTGCGGCCGGATCGCGCCGCCTTTGTATTCGACCGTGAGGGGTCGATCGCTAGCGTTGATGGCGCGATCGAAGATCGTCGTTGGGCCGATCGGGGTAAATCCCGTCGCGACCTCTCGTCCCGTCGCGCGCTGGCTCGCCATCTTGAGTGTCATGGCGTCGCGCCCGATCATGGACAAGCCAGGCGGTACGAGCACCGAAAAGCGCTTTTGGAGCACGAGCCGCGCACCCTCGAGGCCGACTTGAAGCGTCACACTGCGCTGTCCGTGAGCGACCGGTGGCTGACCTGGTCCGCCCGCGGGTTTGGCGCGAGCCAAGGACAGGCCGGCCGTGAGGCCGAGGACCAAACACGTAACCATGAACCAGGGGTGTCGACGCATACTTCTACCTCGAAATGCGCACCATCGACCGTGGCGGCGCCACTGCAGGAGGGCCGCCGCGCCGTGTGAACGGCTCATCCGAAGTGGAACAAGCACCTCGGTGTCACCCGTGACTGATACAGAGGGTGAGTCGCGCCTCGGAGGGGCCTAGCGACAGGGTCGGGGAGATTCGTCGCAGGGTCTTCTCGTGCAAGGCAGCCATCACGCCATCGAAGACGAGCAGCGCGATGCCCTGTGCGATGACCGACGAGCCATAGCCTGTCGCCCGGTCGCTCCCGTGCCGCTTGCCAAGGACGTGGGAGAGGGTGCCCGCGCCGATGTAGAGCACGTCGAGGGCCCCGTTGATGAGGAACACGTTGCGCGCGCGGCGAGACGCGTCGACCGCTTCGGCGTCCGTCAGCGACCCGGGCTGCTGCCGGTAGGCCGAGACCACGCCGATGATGCCGAGGGCCAGGTTCACGCTGCCCCACATGGCGTTCATCTGGTGAAAGGCTTGGGTTGCGCCGTCCGTCGTGAGGTGGCCGGCGACGCCCAGCCCGACGTTGGCCGCACCAAAGGCGGCGAGGCTCGTCATGCCCGCGCGCTGGATGCCCACGTAGCGTTCAGGCGCCGACCGGTCGCGCGCCGGCACGCCTCCGCTCGCTTGCGCTGCAGCGTGACCGGCGCAGTGGAGGACGGCGATGGTCGCGAGCACGAACGGGCCGAGATGTCTTGCGAGGGCCTTCATCCCGGGGCGATAGCTCGCGCTCGGGGCACGGGCACGTCAGTGATCGTCAGTAGCCCGGGAGTGTGGCGGCGTCGCCCGCGATGCGTTGCGCTTCCCGGATGCCCGACTGCATCGCGCCATGAACAGTCTGGTAATAGTCGGGCACGGTCGCCTCACCCGCGAAGCGCAGTGCGCCCACCGGCGCGGCCAGCGCGTCCATGTCGTCGGGGCTCGACCCGACCGGGAGATACGAGTAGCTGCCCATGGAGAAGGGGTCGGTGCGCCAGCGCGTGACCAGCACCTCGGTCGGCGATGGCACGCTCATGTGGAGCGCCTCGCCCAACGCAGAGACCGCCGCCGCTTCGATTTCGGCGTCATCCATCTGGTCGAGTGTGTCGCGCGCGTTTTGGCCGCCGTGCAAGGCCACGAGCGTAGGCACACCCACGACGGGCGTGAAGTCGTGGAAGATGGGCAGCGATCCCGGCCCCTCGCCGAGGTAGGCGAGGCCATCCAGCAGGAGGCGTCCCTTCCAGAAGTCGTCCTCGAATCGCAGCACCACCTTCTCGAGGTTGCCCATGTCCAGCCGCTCGATGGCCTGCTGCTTGCGCAGAGGAAGCGCGGGCTCGAAGGCGATGGCGCCGTGCTTCAGCACCCCGAGCGGTACCGTCACGATCGCGTAGCGAGCCGTGTACACGCCGTTGCCCGTGGTCAGGGTCACGCCGTCGTCGTCGTACTCGACGCGCTCGACGACCTCCTGGGTACGTATGTCGAGGGGCTCGGCGAGAGCCTGCACGAGACTGCCGTAGCCGCCCTCGATGAGCTGATCGCCGCCGCCGTACTCCGAGTCGTGCCAGAACCACTTCAGCGAGGTGAGGTGCGCCGGCCCGGCGTACTCCAGCTCGACCACCGACTGCCGAATCATGAAGTGCGCAAGGCGCGCGTCGCCGCCAAGCCAGAGCGCATGGCGTGTGATGTGGAGGTCGATGGCGTCAAGCATGGAGGCCGTGTCACCGAGCTCGAGCTTCAGGTCTTCGAGCGCGTCGCTGAAGCCCTGGTACGCGGCGCCCATCCGGAGGAGCGAGAGCGGACCCACGCCGCGGCCCTCGACGCCGTCGTAGACCAAACTCGGCTTGGGATCGTGGGCCGCGTAGGGCAGCCCCATGGCCGTTGCCACGCGAGCGACCGGGTTGCCATCGGGGCCGTGGATCCATGCGCCTCCCAGGTCGAGCCGCGCGCCCGCGACATCAGCTGTCCACGTGCGGCCTCCGAGGCGATCACGCGCTTCCAGGACGAGCACGTCGACACCGGAGTCATGCAGCGCGCGGGCGGCGCTCAGCCCGGACATGCCTGCCCCGACCACGATCACGGTGGCCGATTCCTGGATGTCCAGGAGTGTGGGCGAAGGGGGCTCGCTCTCGGTCGTGTCGTCCGCCGCGGAGGTCCCCGTGTCGCTGACGGGCGCCTGTTCCGAGATGGGGCCCGAGACGTCGTCGCCGCCGCAGGCGACGGCCCAGAGTAAGGCCGCGAGGGACAACCCTCGGGTGCCCCATCCTCGCGCGGCTGGTTGGGTTCGCGATTCTATGTTGAGCAAGGCTCGACCTCCGTGGCGATGGGTCCAGCCCTTCGATGTCCACAGAGCGCTCTGGCCTTGTCATGGAACGATAGATTTTGCGGATGGCGATCGACTCGCGTCCTCGAGCTTCAGCCAGGATCGGAGGAGAGCCCGTCGATCACGCTCGGCTGCACCCGGCCCAATCGGCTTCGCTGCGGAAATCTGCCCACGGGAACCTCTGCCACTTCTGCGCCCGAGTCGTAGTCGATCACGGCGATGCTGTCGCCGCCCGAGATGGACACGAAGCAGTGCTTTCCGTCTGGGCTCGTCGTCGCCCAGTAGGGCACGTAGCCGATGTCGATCGTGTGGAGCACCTTCAGGTCGTCAGTGGCGACGATCGACACGGTGTTGTCGATGGTTCCGCAGTCGCACAGCTTCTTGCCATCGCCCGACATGGCGAGCCCGTGGTGCGCCGAGTCGTGCGGATATTCGTCGTAGGTGGCATAGGTCGACAGCGCAAACTCGCTGAGCGGTTGATCGCTGCGAGCCACCTCGCGTCCAGCGTTGAGGTCGAACTTGATCAGCCCGTTGAGATAGGAGAGCTGCGCGAACATGATCGTGTCGTCGGCGGAGAACACCGCGGGGCGTATGCCGAACTCGAACGGCCACGTCTTGACGACCTCGTAGGTGGTCGCATCGACCTTGGTCAACCAACGGTCGCCCTTCTGGTCATTGTCCTCGTAGGAGACCGCGTTGTAGCCAACGTTGCCGATACTCGCGTTGTAGATGAAGCGGCCGTCGTGCGAGTAGTCGTTTTGGTGAGGGTAGTAGCCCGTTGGGAAGGTCGCGATGACCTTGCCATTTTTCGCGTCGATGACGTTGGCCACCTGCGCGGTCGTCGCTGACACCACGATTCGCTCGCCGTCGGGAGATAGCGCCGCATGGTCGGCTTTCAGGCCGTCTACGCGGGTGCGCCACAACTGCGGGTGTTCAGGCCTCGTCAGGTCGAACGCTGCGACGTCACCGAGGTTCGAGCGCGACACGTACAGCACGCCGCCATCGCGCGACACGAAGACGTCGTCGACGAAGCGATCGCCGTCCTGTGGCTCGAAGTGGTGCAAGAGCTGTTGGTTCTTGATCACCTCATAGGCCACGAGGCGCACCGGATTGAGCCGGATCTGGAGCATGACCGCGTCGAGGTCGGGGATGACGTCGACGGACCCGAGATTCTGCAACGTCTCTGGATCGACGAAGCTCACGCTGCCGCTGACGCTGTTGCCCACGAGCAGGACATCGCGCAGCCCGTCGGCGGGCGAAGGGTCTGGCAGAGCCCCGTCTTCGGTCGCATCGCCCGCATCGGGCGGGGGCTCGGCCCCAGCGCTCGGCGCTGTCACCTCGGTGGTCGGCCCTGGCGCTTCCGCTGCCGGCGAGGCAGCGGGCTTGTCGGGCGTGGAGCTGTCGCAGGCTGCGCACGAAAGGCTGAGGCACAGCGTCGCCGCGAGTCGAAGCCCGAGACGGGAGGGCTCGTGGGGGCACCAAGCCGTGAGTGAGGCATCCATCTCACTCTAGGGCGCACGCCGCCCCTGTGTTCGTCTTGGTTTCTTATCGCCTTCGTCTCGGCCGCGCAGGGCGAGTCAGAGATCCCACTGCATTTCGCGGCAGAGCAGCTTCACGCTCGACGTGTACTTCGCGGGCGTGCCCTCGTGCCCTGCGATGCCCGTCACGACGCTGCCTGTGGGGCACAAGAGCGTTGTCGTCTTGCTCGTGCCGCTCGATACCCCAAGGGCGCCACCGCTGTGGGTTCCTGCAGCCTGCGTGAAGTCCGCAAGGACCTCCGAGCCTGGTCGGCACAGCCCCTCGACGTACCGAATGTGGCTGTCGTAGCGCAGCCTGACGCCCACCAGCAGCTCTTCGCCCGGGCACATCAGCCGACCCGCGTCGGTGCCGCCAGTGCTGCTCCCCACCGTGCCCGACAGCTTCGTGTCTTGGAGCACGTGAGCCATGTCGTCGAAGGCCTGGCAGACCACCCCGAGCGTGTCCACCCACTCTCCCGCGCGCCCGAAGATGCCCCGGGCCACCTTGCCGCTTTCGCATGGACGCTTGCGCTCGCTGCCGTTGGCGTAGGTGTCGTCCACGAGCGCCGTGGAGGTCTCCGCTCCGAGCTTCACCCACTGGGCGTGGCACGTGTAGTCGCAGGCCTTGGTGGGGGTGCCGCCGTGATCGCAGTACTCGCCCGCTCGCGCGTTGACCACTCCGTCGCCGCATGCGGCCAACGAGCAGTCCGTGTCGCACACCGACGTCTGGCCGCCCTGTCCCCGGCCGTTTCCATCGCACTGCTCGTCGACGCCGTTGATCTTCCCGTCGCCGCAAAAGGTAGGCTGGCAGGTCGCGCCGCAGGCGAGGGTTTCACCGCCCTTACCCTTTCCATCTCCGTCGCACGCCTCGACGCCACTTTGCACCCAGCCGTCGCCGCAGGCTGCCGGCTTGCAGAGGACGCATCCGTCTGAGTTGACGTCATTGCCGTCATCGCACGCTTCGGTGCCCCTGCCCGCGTTCCAGAGGATGCCGTCGCCGCAGCGGGGCAGCTCACACGCGGTGGTGCAGTCGTCGTTGTCGTTCGCGTTGCCGTCGTCGCACTGCTCATCGGGCGCGACCAGACCATCGCCGCACTTCGCGATGCACTCGCCATTGACGTACTGCAGTCCCGAGGCACAGGAGCACACCAAGACCTCGCCGTCGAGCCAGTCGGCCGTGCCGCAGCCGCAGGCCCCGGGTGCAATTTTGTTCGCGTCTTCGGGGCAATTGTCGTGGCAATCGAGCACGCGATCGTTGTCCCCATCCTCGTCGGCCGTTCCGCAGCCGCACACCCCCGGCTCGGTCTTGTTGGGGTCTTCCGGACATGGGTCGTTGCAGTCGAGCGTCCCGTCCCCGTCCGTGTCCGTATCCACTTCTGCCACGCCGCAGCCACATACTCCGGGTTCGGTCTTGTCCGGATCATCGGGACACTCGTCAGGCGGCGCTGAGCCCTCCCCGGCATCGCCTGGCCCGGGCTCGCCTGCGTCTCGTCTCACCGCGGAGGGGAGAGCGCCCGCATCCCCGGCGAGGCACTCGAACGAGGAGCACGCGTCGCCCTCCGCGCCCGTCGCCC
>CAYNOM010000182.1:0-8872 GCA_964398415.1 uncultured Polyangiales bacterium
CCGATGATCGTTCCAGCAGACAATCCCACCACCGTGGAAGGGGCAGCCCTCGGCCGAAAGCTCTACTACGATCGGCGGATGTCGCCCGATGGCTCTCGGGCCTGCGCCGACTGCCATCTGCAGCGGCATGGGTTCGCCCACCCCGGCGTTGTCGGCGTGTTGCCGCACATCAACTTGGCCTGGTCGCGCAGCTTTCTCTGGGACGGTCACTTCGAGGGCACCCTCGAGGATGCCATGCGCATGGAAGTGGAAGATTTCTTCCAGACCGACCTCGAGCGCTTGCGCGAGCCAGACTTACAGGCCCTGTTCGAGGCGGCGTTCGGGAGCCCGGAGATCACGGTCGAGCGCACAGCTCGCGCCCTCGCTCAGTTTCAGCGCACGATGTTCTCGGGACGTACGCCCTATGACGCGTACGAGGCCGGTGAGCGTTCGGCCTTGAGCGCAGCGGAGAAGCGTGGGATGCGTCTGTTCTTCGACGAGCGCGCCGAGTGCTTTCACTGCCACGCCTCGGCGCTGTTCACCGACAACAGCTTTCACGACATCGGCTTGGATCCTCACCCCACGGGCACGGGACGTGGCGCCTACACGGGAAGACCAGAAGACGATGGCAAGTGGAAGACTCCCACGCTCCGCAACGTGGAGCGAAGCGGACCCTACATGCACGACGACCGGTTCGAGACGCTCGAAGAAGTGGTCGCCTACTACAGCGACGGAGTGGGCGACTCGCCGAACCTGGATCCGCTGCTGCGCCGTGGAGGGTTCGGTCTCACCGCATCCGAGCAGGCAGATCTGGTCGCATTCTTGAAGGCCTTGACCGACGAGGACTACCTGACCGATCCGCGCCTCGGCCCACCATGAAGAGGCGCGTTGTTCGTAACTCTTCCGCACGTTTCGGTTGGCCGGGTGCTACAGACCCGGCACGAAAGTGACGCGACCGCTTTTCGGGCTTGCTCCGTCCCCAATCGGGGCCACCTAGGGGTCGCATCGCGCTCGAGATGAACGTCAAGGAAGGAGACGCAACATGCGTTCGAGACTGTTTGGGCCTCTGACGTGCGCGCTCGCGCTCAGTGCGCTGACCGCAGAGGCACAAGATGCAGCACCTGCCGCACCGCCCGCGGGTGAGTCGCAGGCTGCGGAGGTGCCTGAAGCCGAGGCTCAGCCTGAAACGCCGATCGCACCGGCGCCTGCGCCAGAGCGCGCTGCCACGGAGGAGGTCGAGCCCGCGCCCGCGCCGGCCGAGCCCGACACGTCCGAGCCCCTCGCACCTGAGCCCGTCGCGGCGCCTGCGGAGACCTCGACCGCGCCCGTGCCCACACCGGCCGTCGCGCCCGCGTCGGGGTTCACGCCCGTGTACTCGGGCTCCTACTTCTCGCGCTTCGAGGCTCGCCGCAACTACGGCCCGGTGGGGGTCGCGCGTCCGCGCTTCGTCGACGGCGACTCCGTGTTCTACCGCGCGCGCTTCGGCATCGGCACCGGCCCCATGAACGTGGGCAACGACCTGAAGGTGGCGCTTCAGTTCACGCCCCAGGCGAGCGGCCGCTTCGGCGAGCTCAGCAGCACCATCGCCGATGCGAACCTCGGCTTGCACGAGGGCTATCTGCGCGTGCAGGGCTCACTCGTCTACCTCGACACGGGGCGCTTCGAGCTCAACTACGGCGACGCGCTGATCCTCGGCAACCTGGCCTGGCATCAGACGGCTCGAAGCTTCGACGGCATGCGTGCGCGCATCGCCCCTCAGGCCGGCTACTTCATCGACCTCTTCGCCACCCAGCCGACGGAGGGGCTGCCGGCCTTCCCCGATTTTGCCGAGGGTGACGTCTACTTCCTCGGTGTCTACGCGGGGCTCGGCCCAGCCATCACGAGCGGACTCGAGCTCGACCTCTACGCCTTCGCGCGGCTGTGGGGCAACACGGTGGGTCTACCCGTCGATGCGACGGTGCAAGGCTCACCGACCTACGAGCGCGAGAAGGCGAGCGAAGGCACCCTGGGCGCGCGGGCCAAGCAGCGCCTCGGCGTCATCGACTACCGCCTCGAGACGGGCGTGCAGCTCGGCACGAGACCCGGGCCTGCTCCCAGCCCGACCGCCATGCCGCCCGCCGCGAAACAGCTCGCGCGCGACGTCTTCGCCTACCACATCGACGCGGAGCTTGGCCTGCACGTGGTGAGCGATCGTCTGCGCATCGCAGCAGAGGGCATCCTCGCCTCCGGTGACGATCCCACGACCGCCGACAAACACGAGGGTTGGGACGAGCTGTTCCCCACGGGGCACAAGTTCCTCGGCCTCTCCGACGCCTTCGCCCAGTCGACCATCAAACGCACGAACGTGATGAGCGGCGTGATGCACCTGCAAGGAAAGGTCACCGAGAGCATCAAGCTCAACATCGACTCTCACCTGTTCTTACGGCCCGAGGCCCAGGTTGCCGGGGGGGCGACCGGCCTCGCCGCGGCGGAGATCGACATCGAGACGGTCTACACCCTCGCCAAGGGGCTCAATTTGCGCGGCATGTACGCGATGTTTCTGCCCCAGGACGACTTCTACGTGTCGACCGACACCGTGCACTATCTCGAGATCGAGCTCGGCTACCAGATGTGATCAACGATCGATGAAGGTGCCGTCGATCGGTACCTTCAGTCCGCTCGGCACGGCCCGCGGTCGATCGGGTTCCTTACTCTCGTCCTTGAGCGCATCGTGGAGAAACAGCGTGATGCGCGCGACGTCTTCGTCGTCGAAGGTGCGGCCGCTCAACGACAGCTCGTGGCGCACGGCGTCATTCAGCTTGCGCACCGAGCCGTCGTGAAAGTAAGGGTCGCTGAAGGCCACGTTGCGCAGCGAAGGCACGCGAAAGGCGCGGCTGTCGGCCGCGTTCTCTGTCACCTCCATGCGCCCCTCGTCCGGGTGCGCTGAGCTCTCAGGCAGCTCGCGATCGAAGAAGGCCTCGCTCTCGAACAGGGGAGGTGTGTGGCAGTCCGGGCAGCCGTGCTCGGCGAAGCGAAACATGCCGTCCACCTGATCGTCGGTGAGGGCCAGCGCGTCGCCTGCGATGTATCCGTCGTAGAGCGCGCGCCGGCTCACGAGCGTGCGCTGGAACGCGGCGAGTGCCGACGAGAGGTGCTCGACACTCGGCGCGGGATCTTCGGGAAACGCGGCCGCGAAGCGCGCGACGTAACCCGACACGCGACCGAGCTCTTCGGCCGCCTCGTTGGGATCTCGCGCAAGCTCGTCGTCGGCCACGAGCGGAAGGAGCGCTTGCTCCTCGAGGCTTACGCTGCGACCATCCCACAGCAGGCTCTTGCGGAACGCCAGGTTCCAGAGCTGGGGTGAGTTGCGCCGCACCTCGGGCCCGCCGCGCCGACCTGGTCCCGACAACAGCCCCGCGCCGTGGCCGATGGAGCGCGACAGGCCATCGCCCATGCCCCAGATCTCACTGTGGCAGGTGGCGCAGGCCGTCTCGCGGTCGTGCGAGAGAATGGGATCGTAGAAGAGCAGACGACCGAGCTCGACGCGTGCAGCAAGCACGTCGGGAGGAAGATCCGCCTCAGCGACGTCAGGAAAGGGCTCGACGGGCCACGGCACCGGGGGCGGCGTCCGGCCTGCATCGAGCATGGGCGTGGCAGCGTCGGCGTCGCGGGACGCGCTCTCGGAGGTGCACGCGAGCAGCGAACCGAGCAACAGAGCGCACCCGTGGCGCATCACTACTCGATGAGGCACGGCGGCAGCTCGAGCTCGGAGATGAAGCGGCGCACGAGCGCTACCCCCTCGGCGTGCACCAAGTTGCGTCCGAGGGGCGCCATCTGACCCTTGCCGACCGCTTCCATGCGGCACACGAGCAGCGACGCGTCAGGATCACCTGGCACGACGTCGAGCGTGCTCGAGCACTCGGCGTTGCCTGCGGACGTCGGCTTCTTGCACACGCCCCACGCGTAAGGATCGCCATCGGGGCCCGTGCTCTCGAAGTCGAGCCAAAGCTGCTTGTCGAACACCTCGCCGCCTTCGGAGTGGCAGTGGGCGCAGTTGGCATGCAGGTAGGCGCGCGCGCGCTCGGCGGCCGATACGTTCTCGTCGTCGGGCTCCGGGAACGTCGCGCGTGCTGCTGCGGGCTCGGGCGCGACATCGAAGAGTCCGAGGGCCGCGAAGTGGTCGATCTGATTGATGAGACCCTTGCCGAAGTCGCGCTCGCGGTTGAGCTGAGCCGTCATCGGGCCGAGCACGCGCGTGGCGGTTGCGCCCTCGATGGGCGGTGTCGTGCCGTGGCACTTGCGGCACTCGGCCCGGGAAGGCACGCCGTAGTCGAAGGTTTGCTCGCCGCCCTGTGCGGGCTTGCGCGTGACCGAGACGACCTCGCCCGTGACGTCGCGCGCAGCGTCGGTGCCCGCCTCGTTCCACACGTACACCTCGGGCACCCAGCCCTCTGCGCGGTGGATCAGAAGCCGCGTTTCGATCGGACGCTCACCCTGCTCGGGAGCGGCTTCGTCCTCGAGGTAGGCAAAGTGCTTGATCAGGATCGAGCCCAGCGGAAACTGCCAGGTGCCCTCGGCCGTGTAGCCGATCTGCTTGTCCTCGGGCACGTAGAAGAAGCGGTGCTTCTCCGCGTAGTCGGTGAACAGGGGGCTGTTCATGTCGTAAGGCACGACACGCGCTGCCGGCGTGAGCGAAGGGAGATCGGTGAATAGGTTCCACCCGGAGAGCATGTCGGGCGTCTCGTCGAGCGGGACGCCGCCTTGACCCGCGTCCGTCGAGGCGTCGGCCCCGGGCGTCTGACTCGCGTCGCTCGCCATGGCGTCGAGCGTGCTCGCATCTCCGTTGCGTGATCCTGCGTCGTTCGTGCCCTTCGACTTCGAGCCATCACCACCGCAAGCGACGAGACCCAGAGCGAGCCCGAATGCCAGTACTGCCTTGTTCATGACCACCCTGCTCAGAAGTTTTCCACGTTTACCGAGACTTCGCAGGAGTGCGCTTTGGTGTCGTTGCTCGCGTTATCGCGCACGCAGCTGATGAAACCGAGCGAGCTCTCAGGCGTTTCGCACTGATCCTGCGTCATGTCGACGAAGGAGGGCGGACTCATGCCGAGGCAGATGCGCGCGTCGGCCGCGCTCTTCACGGCGTCCGAGCGCAGGCCATCCCATGACACGTCTTTGAACCCGCCGGCGGCGCCACCCACGAGCCCCGGGTCGCCTGGCGGAGGCTTCGTGCTGTTGTTCTTGAACACATTGCCGTTCACTGCGATGTCGTGCGCGTAGGGGTCGTAGCCTTCGGTATAGCTCGGTTCCTTGCCCCCGAGCAGATCGAGCAGCACGTTGCTCACGATCAAGATGCCGGTCGTGGTGTTGTCGCTCACCTCGTTGTCGCGGAACTCCACGTTGCGACCGGCAAAGCTCATCATCCCCGTGCCAGGCGGGATGCTCGCGACGGTGGTGGCGGGCTTGGCAAAGTTGCAGCCGTTGTTTTCATAGACGACGTTGTTGCGGATCAACACGGTGTCGTTCGTCAGCCGCGTGAGCCCCGGCTCCTGCAGGGCCAGGATGCCGCCGCTATTGCCGTAGACCTCGTTGTCGTACACGACCACGCTGAAGGAGTTCTCGACCTCGAGCCCTGCCACGTTTCCGTGCACCGAGTTGTGGCGCACGATGCCGTGCTCGACCTGACCGATGTACAGGCCCGCATCGGAGGCGCCCTCCACCTCGCAGAACTCGACCACGACGTACTTCGACTTGGTCGGATAGACCGAATAGGCGCCGTGCCTGCGACGGACGTCGCCACCCTCGCCCTTGTCGTCGGCCGGTGAGCAGTCCACCAACGCGCCGTCGGGCACATCCCAGCTCACCTTGAGCTTGCGGAACACCGTGGGGTTGTCGGCGGTGCCGTCGGCCTTCACTTCCACGCCGTTGCCGAGCGTGTTTTTCACGTACAGGTTCTCGATCCAGAAGCCCGGCGTCGTGACGTCGAAGCCCTTGTCGCCGTTGTGCCCTGCGAAGTCGAGCACCGTATCGCTCGGCTTTTCGCCGATGCCCTTGATCGTGAGGTTGCTGGCGGCCGAGATCACGACCGACTTGTCCATGGCGAACGTGCCCGGAGACAGGCAGATCACCGTGTACGACTCGGCGCTTTCCACCGCTTCGATGAGCGCGTCGGCATCGCCCGTGCCGGTTGCCGCGAGGGTGACGCTGCAGTCTTCGTCGGTGGTGTCCGGGGGCGCCTTGAAGCTGTGGTCGTCCGACGCGGCGAGCAGCCGCCTGCGCAGCTCCTTCTTGCCCTCGGGCGTGGTCAGGTCGAGGGGCGGTAGGCTTGCGTCGCCTGCGTCCGCATCGCCGTTCATGCCTCCGGCATCCTTGCCCGTCTGCTCTTGAGTTGAGCTCGACTCATCGCAGCCGAACGAGAGAGTTGCGACGAGCCCAAGCCAGTATCGATGCTTCACATCTGCCTCCTCCGCGCGCCCCGACGCGGCCGAGGTCTTATACCCCGGGCGGCCAAGTCTCTTTCAAGGAAAACCGAACCAGAGGTCGGATCGTCTAGTGCCGCCGCGCCTCAGACCCAGCTCAGCTCGAAGCTCAGGTCCATCGTCATCGGCAAGTGATGCACTCGCGCATACACACGCCGCGAGAACATGCTGACGCCGACTTCGAACACCCCCAGGTACGCCTGACGAAAGTAGGCGAATTCGGCCATGGGCAAGCCGCGCAGGGTCACGCGCGCGTCCTTCGGGCCGAGGAGCAACACTTGCACACCGAGTGGGCGGGCTTGGTACCCTGCGCGGGGATGCTTCCGCGTGTCGGCCGAGAGTGTGGGGGGTGAGCATGGGCCCGCTCTGGTTCGTGTTGTTCGTGCTGCTCGTGCCCTTTTCCGTCTCGCTCGCGCGCGCCAACGAAATGTTCGTGATCTCGGTGAGAAAGGGGCGCGCACTGCTCGTGCGTGGTCGCATCTTGCCCGGGCTCTACGACGACATCGTCGACGTGGTCGAACGGGCGGCCGTTCAGAGTGCGACGTTGCGCGTGGTGCGCAGCGGCGGGGCGCCTCGCCTCCTGGTGAGCGGCGTCGACGAGCTCGTCGCCCAGCGCTTGCGCAACGTGGTGGGCCTGTATCCCGACCAAAAGCAGAAAAACGCCCCCTCGCCCAAGCGCCGCAACTGGGGCCAGCGACTTGGCATCGAATGGCTGGCTTGGTGGCTCGAGCGGCGCGGGTAGCGCTCGAGGCCCGTCAGGCAGACGTGCTATGTGGGCAGCTTCGCGCTTTTCTTGGAGGTCTGAACATGGCTCGAGTCGTGGTTGCAGGGGCGACGGGATACATCGGTAGGTTCGTGGTTCGGGAGCTTGCGCGCCGTGGCTATCGCGTGCGTGCCCTGACCCGCAGCAAAGAGCGTCTCGGCTCTTCGGGGCCGTTCACGGCGCCGGCCGTGAGTGACCTATGCGACGAGGTGTTTGTGGGTGAAGCGACCCAGCCCGATACCCTGGGCGGTCTGTTCGATGGCGCCGACCTCGCGTTCTCCTCGGTCGGCATCTCGCGCCAGCGCGATGGGCTCAGCTTCGAGCGCGTCGACCATCAGGCCAATCGTGCGCTCATCGAACGTGCGCGCGATGCGGGTGTGAAGAAGTTCGTGTACGTCTCGCTCTGGGATCCCCAGCAGCTTTCGCGGCTCGAGATCGTGCGTGCCCACGAGCAGGTCGTCGAGGCGCTCGCCCAATCGGGCATGGAGTACACGGTCGTACGGCCCTCGGGCTACTTCTCCGACATGGGCGTGCTGCTCGACATGGCGCGGCGCGGCCGTGCCTTCGTGGTTGGCTCCGGCGAAAACCGCATGAACCCGATCCACGGGGCAGATGTCGCCGAGGTGTGCGCCGCCGCGTTCGAGCGCGACGCGCGTGAGGTCGGTTGCGGCGGCCCCGACATCCTCACCCAGAACCAGGCGGCCGAGCTCGCCTTCGAAGTGCTCGGCAAGAAGCCCAAGCTGACCCACCTGTCCCCCGGCATGCTGCGCGGCGTGGTGTGGGGCGTGAGGGCTCTGAGCAAACAGTTCGGTGACTTGGCCGACTTTCTCGTCACCGCCGGGGAGGTCGATGGCGTGGCGCCCCAGGTGGGAAAGATCACGCTGCGCCAGTACTTCGAGGAGCTCGCCCAACGTCCCGGCTCGGCGGCACGTACTCCCTCATTGGCAAGTGAACACGTGAGCGGCTGATCCGCGCGGGCTATCCGTGCACTACCCGGTTCTGCTACGCACCGATTCCGGAAATCGGACACCCTTGTCCGGGCCGTGGCCTCGCAGCGTGTCCCATGCGCCCATGCCGAACGCTGCGGGCCCCGAGATCATGTGCCTTTTCGCGCGGCGCGGGCACTGTCCTCGGCGCAATCTGCTTGGCGCGTCGGTTGCTTAGATCCCGACGAGTTCACGCACCTGAGGTCAAGTCACATGAGGTCTTCGAGCCCCGCCGCCAACGTCGAGCCGCACCACGAGAAAGCGCCTGACTCCGAGGGCCACCTCGCCTACTTGCGCATGCACGACGATCCGCTGCGCTGGGAAGCGCCGCGCATGTTCAACCGCTGCGCCGAGCTACGTCGCATGCAGCGCTTCGTCCTCGATCTCGAGCAGCGCGTGGAACGCAGGCTCGATCACGCCATGGGCAGTGGCCTCGATGAGGCGCCATTTCACGGCGAAGTGTTCTTCGCGGGTGCCACCCTGCGCTTCAGCAACTTTGGCCGCATGGTGACCGTGCTCGACAGCGAGCGTCTCGGTCGCGACAGAGAGCGCCTCCTGCGCGAGCTATGCGCGGAGCACGGCTACGTCATGATTCCCGAGTCGCTGCTTGGCGAGGCCTACGTCGGTCGCAGCACCACGGGCCTGTCGCGCGAAACCTGGGGCAGCCGCTTCTTCGGCACCGAGCC
>CAYNOM010000182.1:8972-10153 GCA_964398415.1 uncultured Polyangiales bacterium
GACGGCTTCGGCGCGCGCTGCGACCGCGGCCCGGACTGCAACGATCAGGACGACACCATCTTCGAGGACTGCCCTGCCTGTATGCGCGCCGCGCGTGGCTGCGTCTGCGAGCCGGGCACCGAGCCCGTCGACTGCAAGATGAGCCCCGAGGACGTCAGCGAGGACAACCCCCTGTGTAAGACCGGGCAGCGCTTTTGCCGCGATGGGACCTGGACTGAGTGTATCGGCGTGGTGAGCTTCTCGCGCTGAGTCGTGGCCTGACTTTCGCTTACTTCTGACGTTGACCGGCGCCCCCCTTTGCGGCGGTCTCTACTCCCCCCTCGTTCTCCTGGACGGAACCCCATGTCGTACAAGTCCGTGCGTCCGCTCGCGCTCGTGTGCGCGGCTCAAGCAGTGATCGGTTGCGGCGCGGGCCGCTCGGAGGCGCCTCCGCCCTCGGAGTCTGCCTTCACCAGCGTCGCGCCAGGTGGCTCGGGCGGCGGCATGTCGAACGGCAACGAAGGCGACGGGGAGAGCGACCCGCGCGACGATGCGGGTGAGACGGTCGATTACGGCGCGCTGCTCGAGCTGTGCGCGTTCGCGGATGCCGTGCCGCAGATTGTCGCCGAGACCTTCGTCAGTCCGGACGACACGCTGGCCCTGTCCGCGCGCGACGACGGAGCGATGCTGAGCTGGGTCGCGTTCGACGCCGGTCAACGCACGCTGTCGTCGCTTTGGTTCTCCGACAATGCGCCGCTTCCGAAGCAGATCAAGGGCGGGCCAGCGGGCGACGACAGTCAGCCCGCGAGCGCGATCACCGAGGCCGGTTTCGTGTCGGTCTGGGGTCAGGTCGATGATAGCGTTACAGGTCTGTACACGCGCATGGTGAGCAGTGAGGGGCAAGCCGCCGCGGCGCCGGTGCTGGTCACGAACGACCTGGCGGGAAGTCCTGCCCCCGTGGTGGCGACCGGCCCGGACGGCCGCGTGCTGCTCGTGTGGCTGACGGGCTCCGAGCGCATGGAGCTTCGCGCCAAGCTGCTCGATGCCTCCGGCAAGAGCATTGCGTCCGCTCTGCCCGTCGCGCAGCCGACCGACGTGCTCGGCCGTCCCGCGCTCTCGCGACTCGGCGAAGGCTACGTGCTCGCGTGGGTCGAGCGGGCGACGCGCAGTGTGATGCTGCAGCGCCTCGACCGCGACGGTGC
>CAYNOM010000183.1:0-10122 GCA_964398415.1 uncultured Polyangiales bacterium
ACGTCAGCGGCGTGATGGGCATCGTGCGCATCACGGAGGAACGCGACGGCGAGACCTCCATCGACACCGGGCGCGAGGGGACGGGCTTCGGCAGCATGCTGATGCTGGGCAAGGAGTGGTGGGTCGGACCGCGGGCCGAGTGGGGCCTCGGGGCCGCGCTGCGGGGCGTGCTCGCGACGGCGCCGGTGCGTATCGCAGGGGACGCCGGACGCATTCAGGGTGCCCACGTGGCCATCGCCTTCAGCGCGACCTTCAACTGACGACCGATCCCATTTGACCGAGCGGTCAGATTGGTATACCCGTCGGTAGAGCGTTTTCCCGGCTGGGCAGCCCGCATGGGCTCGCCCCGAGCCGCGCGCACAGGAGAGATGCCCATGGTGGACCTCAACAATTACCAGCTCGAGCACTACGTCGGCGCCCGCGCCAAGATCGGCGTCGTCATCCCGTCGACCAACACGGCGGTCGAGTACGACCTGCAGCGACTGGCCCTGCCGGGCGTGCTCTTTCACCCCGGGCGCTTCTATGTCCAGTCGCCTGCGCTCGACAGCGACGAGGCCTTTCTCAAGTTCCTCGGCCTCATTCGCGAGACGATCCCGATGGCCGTGCGCGATCTGATGACCTGCTTTCCCACCCACATCATGATGGGCATGAGCGCCGAGACCTTCTGGGGCGGCGTCGAGGGCAATCAGGAGTTCTTGAAGCGCATCCAGGATCAGATCGGCGACCTGGGGCTCACCACCGGCGCCAACGCCATGGTCGAGGCACTGACGAAGCTGAAGGTGAAGAACATCGCGGTGCTCACCCCCTATCAGCCCGTGGGCGACGAGCAGGTGCGCGGCTTCTTCAACGGCAGCGGCTTTCCCGTGAAGCGCATCGTCGGCCTCAAGTGCGCGACCGCCACATCCATCGCCGAAACCCCGCGCAAGGCCGTGATCGACGCGGTGAAGGAGCTCGACGGCGACGACGTCGACGCCATCGTCCAGGTCGGCACGAACCTGAGCACCGTCGATCTCTTCCCCGTGATCGAGCAGTACCTGGGCAAGCCCGTGATCCCGATCAACGTGGCGACGGTGTGGCGCGCGCTGCGCGCCTCGGGCGTGAACGACCAGATCCAAGGCTACGGCCGCCTGCTCGCCGAGTTCTGAGTTACGAGCGCTTTCGACCCGTGAAGTCGAGGCACTGGCGAGCGTCCAAGCGTACTATCGCTGCGCTTGGAGGGCGTCGTATGCGTCGAAAGCTGAGGGTCGTCTCACTCGTGGGCCTGTTTGCACTGGGATTCGGGGGGCTCGCGGTGGCCCAGGCCGTCCCCAAGATCACAGGCAAGCAAATCAGGCCGAAGGGCCGAGAGCTTCAGGGCAAGCCGAAAAACCTCCAGCTCATCGCCACACTGCCCCTTCTGACGCGCTTGTCGGGCGCGGCCCACGGTGTGTTCGACGTGGGGAGCACCCTGAACGTCACGGGCCGCAATCTGCCGGCGCGTGGCGCACTCGTGATGCGCGTGGCGAGCCTGTCAGGCACGTTCGCCGATCTCTCGGTGCTACGCTGGTCGACCACGGAGGTGCTCGGGAGCTTCGACGCAGCGCAGCGCAGCGCGTTGTTCGGTGGATCGTCCGCGGCGGAGCTCGACGCAGTCGTCGGGCTCTACGATCCGCGCGCTCGGGCCTGGGTTTCGAACACCCTGCGCCTGCGCGTGCGCGCCCAGCGGCCGCGCGCCACCCCGAGCACGCCCGATGCAGACGGTGATGGCGCGATCGCATCGGAGCTCGGCGGCTTCGACTGCGACGACACCGATCCCAAGCGCTTTCCGGGCCAAACCGAGATCTGCGACGACCGCGATGACGACTGCGACCCGGTGACGGTGGGCGATCGCGACGCCGACGGAGACGGCTTCGTCGATTGCGCCTGCACGAACGAGGGCCGCACGGCCACCTTCTGCGACTGCGACGATCGCCGCGCCGATGTGCACTACGGCAACCCCGAGACCTGCGACGGCGTCGACAACGACTGCGACGGCTCCGTGGACGAAGGGGTGGGCATCCTCATGTACGTCGATGGCGACGGCGACGGCTATGGCACGGGTGCGGCGCGCCAGCGAAGCTGCGAGCTGCGTCCAGGGGTGTCGGTGTTTGGCAACGACTGTGACGACCGCGACGCGAAGAAGACGCCGCTCAGCGGTTGTCCTTGAGCGTGTCTGCGGGACGCAGGTCGACGAGGGTGGCTCCCCAGCCGCCGCGCATGGGCTCAGCGAGCTCGTAGCGGAGCACTTCGTCCGGCATGGAGGCGAGCACGGCGTGCACGATGCGCCGCAGCTCTCCCTTGCCCTTGCCGTGGATGATGCGTAAGCCGTACACGCCCGCTTCGCGACAGGCGAGCACGTACTCGCGCACCAGCGACTTCACCTCGCGCGGCTGAAACGTGTGCAGATCGAGCACGCCATCGAGCGGCAGCGGTGCGGCGGCATCGGGATCGAAAGGGTCGTCTTCCACATTCCGAGGGTAGCGAGGTCAGGCCGCTCAGGGGAAGCCGCTGACTAAACATGGACTTGCAGTCCCTGTAATGACAATGTCGGGCGGCCCTGCTAGCCTTGAGCTTCAAGAGGTTCCTCCCATGGCAGAAGGCGCTCGCACCCAGAAGCTCGACCTGCGCTTGACCCCGGCCGCAAAGCAGCTGCTGCGCGAAGCCGCGGCGGTGGCGAAGCGCTCGATCAGTGAGTTCGTGCTCGAGAGTGCGCTGGCCCGGGCCGAGGAGACACTCGCGGACCGCCATCGCTTCGGGCTCGATGCCGAACGTTGGGAAGCGTTCATGGCCGCCCTCGACGCGCCCGTGCGCCCGCTGCCGCGCATTCAGAAGCTGCTCCGTGAGCCGAGCGTCTTCGAGCCCAAGTGACCGTGTTCCGAATCGAGAAGCTCGCACGGACCCACGCGCTCGACGGGTTCGATTGCGGCAACGACGCTCTCAATCGGTTCTTGCTGCGGTTCGCGTTTCAGAACCAACAGGCAAACGCCTCGCAAACCTATCTCGGCCTTGCTGAAGACAAGATCGCAGGCTTCTACACGCTGGTCGTCGGGGAGGTGAGCATGGAGGAAGCCCCCGAGCGCGTGAAGAAGGGCCTCGCGCGCCATCCAGTCCCGTTGATGCTGCTCGCGCGCATGGGGGTCAGCGTCGCGTTCGAGGGCCAGGGGATAGGAAAGGGCCTGCTCAAGGATGCGATGCTACGCACGCTCGCGGCGGCCGACATCGCCGGCATCCGCGCCTTCGCCGTGCACGCGAAGGACGACAGAGCGAGGGCCTTCTACGAGCACTTCGACTTCATCCCGTCGCCGACGGACCCGCTCCATCTGTTCGTGCTGATCAAGGATCTGCGGCACGCTCTCGGCGCTTAGCCCGCGCGCCGTGCCGATGGTGTCCGAGCACGCGCGCGCCCTACCCCGCAACACGATCCCGAACCAACGCGACTTCCGTGCCGGAGGTCCACGCCAGCGCGCTTTCGGGTTCTCCGCCGCCCGGATTGCGGGCGAGGGCCGTGAGCCTTAGCTCGCGCATCAGCAGAAACAGTGGAAAGGCCGCGGCAAACGCGATGGTGCCGGCCAGCACAGGGTAGAGCCACAGGTGACGCATGCCGAGACGTCGCCCCTCGAAGATCATGAACGGCACGCCGATCAGGCCCGCGACGAGGATGTCGGCGCCGAGCGAGCCTGCGGCATCGTTGGCGAAGGCCTCGCTCAAGAAGGGGCTCAAAGCGAAGACGCCGCCGTGGGCCTCGATGAAGCGCAGGTTGAAGTACCAGGTCGACAGCGCGCCGAGCAGGCAACCAAAGCCGTAGAACGCGAGACGCGCCCAGTTTGTCGAGGTCGATGAAGCCATGAATCGCATGTGATCCAACGTGGCATGGAGTGTCAAGGGGCACGCACGCCGACCTGACGCCCCGTGTGCAAACGGCGACGCACTGGGTTTTTCCTCTTTTCGCTCGTGGGCGAGCGAAGCGGCGCGATACCTTTTCGGCACAGGGGGTTGCGCCGGCGTCTCAGTGCTGCGCGCAACGTCAACTTCGGGCAACGGGAGAAGTACGGATGCGCATGCGTGAGCTCGCCATCGTGGCGTCGCTGGGGTACCTGTCGTGGACGGGCGCGGTAGAGGGACAGGACACCGCGGAACAGGTCGCTGACCCCGCCCCGCTGCAGGCCGAGCCGGCGGCACCGACGGGCGAGCCGGAGGCTACCAGCGAGGCCCCGCCCGCCGAAAGCGGTGAGGCACAGGCGCCCACCGAAAGTGGTGAGGCACAGCCGCCCGCCGAGCCCGCTGCAGAGGTCACGCCGGCCGCGGCTTCCGAGCTCACGCCGCCACCGCCGCCCTCCAGCGCGCCCGCGGGGCCGCCCATTGCGCCACCCACCCCCATCGCGCCGAGCGCCGAGGTCGATCCGTCCACGGCGCCTCCCTCGACCACAGCCCTCGGGCCCATGGTGGACGCGGGGGACGAAGAGCAGAAACAGAAAGAAGCCGAGCACAGCCCCGAGCGCGACCCGATGAACACGCTCGGCATTGGCGTGAAGACGGGCTTTCTGATCCCCATGGCCTTTGCACGCACCGATCGGCGGATAGGCGTGAAGTACGACGCCGAGCCCATGGCGATGGGCGTGGGTCTCGGGAGGAGCGTGCCCGTGGCCGACACGCTCCAGAGCAGCCGTGGTGCAGACGTGCTGTACGCGCTGGCTCTGCCCATCAACCTCGGCGATGGCCATGGCGTGGCGTTCGACCTCGAGCCGAGCGTCGCGTTTTGCGTGAGCTGTGACGAGACGCGTGGCGACTACACCTGGCTTGGCGTCTACGGGGGCCTCGCGGTTCGCTTCCAGCCGGCCGATCCGTTCTACATGTCGATCGGTGCTGGCCTGCGCCCGGGCATCGCCCTGCTCGATGCCACCAAGATCGCGACCCAAGGCGAGCTGCGCGTGCCCGTCACGCTCACCTATTACGTCCACGAGTCGGTGGGCATCGTCTTCGAGGTCGCCCTCGGCTATGGCGGCTACTTCGATCTGTTCGAGGACGAGCGCGCCGAGGCCGCCGTGATCCGCAACCACGCGGTCGGCACGGCAGAGGGGCGCACGCTCACGGGCGGCATTCCCTACGCGAACGCGACGCCCGTGGCTGACACGGGTGATGCGGCCGAGTTTGCCTTCGGCGCTTCGCTCGACTTCATGCTGGGCGTGCGCTTTCCCTGAGCTTTCATCCGCGTCGTTCGGAGGTGGCCGCACGTGAAGTGGATCGATGAGCTCGGCGCGAGCGTGTTCGGCCTCGTCCGCTACGTATTCTTCTTGTGCGCGTTCTTCTACCTCGCGGTGAAGATGGTGTGGGTCACGCGCCACATGGGGCAGCGCGACTTTCTGCGCCAGATCTTACTTCAGATCTACTTTACGGCGGTGCAGGCGACGGGCGCCGTGGTGCTGCTCGCGCTCGCCGTGGGGGTGTTCGCCATGGTCGAGGGCGTGGGCGGCGTCGGTGCGCTGTCGGGCGCAGAGAGCCTCGGCAAGATGGTGACCGTGATCGTGCTGCGCGACGTGGCGCCGCTGCTCACGGGCATCGTGGTGATCGTGCGCTCGGTGACGGCCATCGCGGCCGAGCTCGGCGTGATGCGTGTGCAGCGTGAGGTGGAGGCGCTCGAGGTGATGGGCCTCTCGCCCATTCGTCAGCTCGTGGCCCCGCGCGTGTTCGGCGGGCTGCTCTCGCTCTTCGGGCTCAACGTCCTGTTCTCGGCCGTGGCCCTCGTGGGCGGATTTCTGATCGCCCAGCTGATGATCTCCCTGCCTGCCGAGGTGTTCTTCGGCGCCGTGCTCGGAGCGACCTCGCCCCTCGACGTCGCGGCGTTCTTGGTGAAGGTCGTGGTCGGAGGCATCGGGCTGTTTCTGATCGGTTGTTACCACGGCATGGACGTGGCGAGCGCACCGACGGAGGTGCCGGTGGCCGTGTCGCGCGCAGCGCTCAATGCGCTGATCCTGCTCGTCGTGGTGCACGGCAGCGTGTCGACGGCGGTGATCCTGGCGTCGCCGAGCTTTGCGATGATGGGAGGCATGCTGTGAGCGAGCCCGTGCTTTCTGTGCCCTTGGGCCTGACCTTGTCTGCAGCCCATCGCACGGTGCGCGTCGAGCCCTTTCAGCTCCACGCGGGCGAATGGGCGGTGCTCTCTCCGTCGCGCGCTGCGCTCGGGCCCGACCTCGCGATGACGGCTGCGCGGGTGTTCGGCACACTCGCGCCACCCACCACCGGCCGCGTGGAGTTGTTTGGGCGTGCGTTGTCCGAGGTGCCCTACCTCGAGCTTTTGTCGCTGCGCAAGGAGCTCGGCTTCGTGCCCGGCGCAGGTGGCCTCTTGTCGAACCGCAGCCTGCGCCAGAACGTGGCGCTGCCCGTGCACACCCACGCGCGGCTCTCGGCCGTGGACGAAGACGCGCTCGTGCAGCGCGTGCTCGATGCGCTCGAGCTGTCGCGTGTCGCCGATCAGCGGCCCCACGAGGTGAGCGGTGCCACGCGCTTTCGTTGCTGCGTGGCGCGTGCGCTCGTGCTCTCGCCGCGCTGGCTCGTGATCGAAGGCATCGGCGACTTCGAGGCGGACTTGGGAGAGCACAGCGCCTGGAGCGAGCTGCTCGCCTATCAACGCCGCGGCGAGAGCGCCGCAGTGATCTGTCTTGGTCGCACGAATCCCGCGTTCGAACGCTGGTTTCAGGAACGCGGCGGGCGGGTCATCGCCTATCACTTGCTGTCGGAGCTGCCGGGTGCGGTGCAAAGGAGCCACGGCACATGAAGATCTTTCTCACCTATCGCGAGCGTGCAGCCGGCCTGTTCTTGCTCAGCGCCATGGCGCTCGTGATCGCCTTCGTGGTCGGTGCGGCCGCCAAAAATCGCTGGTTTGCACCGCGGGTCAGCTATCACATGCAAGTCGAGCGCGGCGATGGTCTGCGCGAGGGCTCGCCCATCCTGCTCTCCGGCGTGGAGGTGGGCGAGATCGGGCGCGTCACGATCCTCGAGGACGACAGGCTCGACGTGGAGCTCTTGGTGCTGACGCAACACGCGCATCGCGTTCGAGAGGGCACGACGGCGGTGGTGCGACGTCTGCTCGGCATTGGGGAGAAGCGCGTTCACCTCAGCACCCCGCCCGGCGAGAACAGGACGGCGGAGGCCGGTGCTTTGATCCCCTCCGATGAGCCACTCGATCTAATCGATGTCGTCGGCACGCTGAACCTCGGCCAGTCGCTCCGCGTGACGGAGCGAGCGCTGTCGACGCTAGAAAAGCTGCTCGGCAATCTCGACGAAGACGAGCGCCTCGATCGCATGCTCGGCGTCATGGATCGCATCGGGCCCACCCTAGAGAAGGTCGACAAGCTGCTCGACGACGTGCACGAGCCGCTCGTCGCCGTGGTGAGCGATCCGAACCTGCGCGGCACGTTGCGCGGCGCAAGCAGCGTGCTCAACGAGCCAGCGACGAAGAAGACGCTCCAAAATGCGGCCAAGATCCTCGACCCCGAGCGCATCGATGGCCTGCTCTCGCGCACCGAGTCGCTGCTCTCGCGCATGGACCAGCTCACCGCGAAGGAAGGCGTCCTGACCAGCACGCTCGAAAACACCAATCGCCTGCTCACCGACGGCCGCACCGATCGCCTGATCACGTCCCTCGAAAAGCTGACGGACGAAAAGAAGCTCGGGCGCATCGTCGACAACATGGCCGTGCTCGCCGAGCAGATGGCGCGCATCGGTCCAGCCATCCCGAGCCTCACGCGCGACATGCAGGTGACGCTCCAAGAGGCCGTGGTGGTGCTGAAGGCGCTGCAGAAGACGTGGATCCTGGAGGACAAGGCGAGAAGCGTGCGCAAGGAGCAAGGTCAGAAGTAGTGGCCTCGCACGACTCGTAAGGCAGACCGCAGAACGACGCGAGCCACAGCCTTACGTAACGCATCCGCGTTCTAATTGCCGCACCGCGTTGACAGCCCTCAGGAGGTCCGGTTACGTTTCATCGCAAGAAAGCGAGGCGTAGATGAACCCTGATCAACTCAAGGGCTCCTGGACGCAGCTCAAGGGCAAGGCCAAGCGCATCTGGGGCGAGCTGACCGACGACGACTTGATCGCAGCCGAAGGCTCTGCCGACAAGCTCTATGGCATCATTCAGAAGAAGTTCGGAGACACCAAGGAAACCATCAAGGCCAAGATCGACAAGCTGAAGATGCCCTGAGCTTCTTCAGTCATACGGTGAAGACCGAAGGCTAGACGCCGAATGCAACGCGCCCGCATCGAATCTGACGATGCGGGCGTTCTGCATTTTCTATGTTGTGTGCAACGCGGCGGCGTTAATGTCGCCTGTCGTAAGATCCTTCGCTGCAGATCGCGCACTCGGTGAGACGTCTTGCCGAACCTTACGTTTGCCGCGCTTTCCACCGAGCCTTCGACTTGATCTTGGCGCTCCCAAGCGGAAGGCTCGCTAGTGCGTGTTGTGCGCACACCGAGGAGCGTGACGTGAGCTGGAAGCGACAAGCATGCTTGGCTCTGTTGACCTTGGGCCTGACCGGACCCGCGCTCGACGCGGCAGATCCCTCACAGGCTCGGGCAGAGGAACGCGAGCCGGATGATTACCGCGCCGAGCTAGAGCGCTGGGCCGTGGAGCTCGGCAAGCTCACTCGGCAGCCAGTGGCGGCGGAGCAGGTGGAGGTCGTGCGCGGTCTGCTCACGGAGGCGCGCACGCTGCTCGCCAACGGCGCCGACGCGGACGAGCTCGATCCTTTGCTGCATGAGATCCGGATTCGATGCCGCTACGGCGCCGCCCTGGCGCAGCGGGCAGAGCTGTCTGCTCGGGCGGCGCAGGCACAGGCACGGGCGGCCGAAGCAGAGCGTAAGGCGGCTGATTCCAAGAAGGCGGCCGATGCCATGCAGGCGCGCTTCGATCAACTCACAGCCCGCGGGCTCTAACAGACGGAGAACGCGATGAAGAGATCAGCACGTAAGCCGACCCTCTTGGTCCTGGCTCTCCCCTTTGCCCTGACCGCACCGGGGTGTGCGTCGGCGCCGCGCCCCCAGCCACTCGTCAAGGCGCAAGAGCTCGTCGACCAGAAGGAGCAGCAGAGGGCCGCCGAGCGGATCGCCCCGGAGCTGGTCAAGGAGGCGCGGGCACTGCTCGCGAAGGCCGAAGAAGCGCACGAGGATGGAGAGTCGAAGGAGGCCGTGCGTCACGCGGTGCTCGCCGAGCTCACGTACCGTACGGCGCTCGAGCAGGTCGCCATTGCAGAGGCCAAGCAGCGCTTGGCGGATGGTGAGGATCGCGCCGAGGAGGCGAGCGGCCAGGACGCGGACGATCGCGAGCGCCTGTCCAGGCTCGCGCCACAGGTCGAGCGCATGGAGAGAATCGCGAGCTTGGAGGCGCAACAACAAGCCTCCACAGAGGCCCTGCACGCGCAGAAGGTGGAGCGCGAGCGCGAGCAGGAACGCGCGCAGCTTCAGGGCCTGGCTGCGGTCGTCAGCAGTAAGCTCGACACCGCGACCGCCCTGTCGGCTCAGGATCACGATCCGGCGGGGGTCAAGGCGGCCCGCAAGCAGCTCGAGGAGGCGAGAAAGGCCCTGGGGCAGGATCACGAGAAGGCGCGGGCGCTCTTGGCCGAGGCCGACAGCGCCGTGACGAACGCCATCGCCGTCGCGCGCAAGGCTTCCGACGCGGAGGCCTCCCAGCTCAACGTGCTCAAGGAACGCGAGGCGCTCCTCGCACGCGCGGCTCAGATCCCCGAGGTCGAGGCCGTTCAGACCCAGGGCAGCGTCGTC
The DNA here is from genome assembly GCA_964398415.1 of uncultured Polyangiales bacterium. Classification (GTDB taxonomy): domain Bacteria; phylum Myxococcota_A; class Polyangia; order Polyangiales; family DASUME01; genus DASUME01. The sequence continues at coordinate 9,787 of CAYNOM010000183.1, forward strand.
GTCACCCTGCGTCGGCTATTTGCGCCCGGCAAGTCGGAGGTGGTGCAAGAGCACTTCAGCACGCTGCAAGCGCTGGCGAAGCTCGCCAAGGACTTCGAGCGCTATCCGCTGCTCGTGGCGGCCCACACCGACTCGCACGGCAGCGACCGACGCAACCTGGATCTCTCCACGACCCGCGCGAGGGCCGTCGCCGACTACCTCATGCGGGAGGGCGGCCTGCCTCCGGATCGGATCACCGCGTCGGGCTACGGCGAAGCCAAGCCCATCGCCAGCAACGGCGACAAGGACGGCCGGGCCAAGAACCGTCGCGTCGAGATCATCTTCGTGTTTCGTTGA
>CAYNOM010000184.1:0-10075 GCA_964398415.1 uncultured Polyangiales bacterium
CGGCTTGGTTGCTCTTTGCTATCGAGGAATGGGCAGCCGGACTCACTTCCGCGCCACGAGGGCGGAGGGACACGGCTCCAGTGCTAGGGGGGTTGCAGTGAACGACAGATCCAAAGGCAACGAGACGAGAGCGCTGCGAAAGCCCTATGCGTCGCCGAAGATCAGCGACTACGGAAACATCGCCAAGCTCACTCAGAACGGCAACGGCACGGGCGCCGACGGTGGTGCGAATCCAGGCATGGAGATGATGTGCATCTGAGCGCAGAGCCCTCTCAGGTCGAACCCACGGTCCCGGCGCGTGTCACGCATCATCGATGAGCACCGCGTCTACGCGGCCGACGCAGTCAAGCTCAGAAGCTACGCGAGCGCGCTGGGTGAGGTGCTACGATCTGGCGATCGCGTCCTCGACCTCGGCGCAGGTACGGGCCTCTTGGGCCTGCTCGCCTGCCAAGCGGGCGCAGAGCACGTCTACGCCGTCGACCAGGGCGCCATCATCGAGCTCGCGCGGCAACTCGCCGAAGAAAACGGCTACGCAGACCGCATCACGCACATCCGAGGGCTGTCCACGCGCATCACCCTGCCTGAGAAGGCGAGTGTGGTGGTCGCCGACCAAATTGGCGTCTTCGGCACGGAGGCAGGGGTCATCGAGTACTTCGCCGACGCAGCCCGGCGGCTCACCGTGCCGGGCGCACGCTTCATGCCCTATGCCTTGCGGCTTTTGGCGGCCCCGGTCGAGCAAGCGGAAGCGCACGCCGAAGTCTCGTTTTGGGAGCGAAAGCACGCCGACCTGAGCTTCCGCGCTGCGCTCGAGATCGCGCAAAACACGATCTACCCACGCAAGCTGCGTCGCGAAGACCTGCTCGGTGATCCAGAACGCATCGCTGAGATCGAGCTTGGCTCGACGCGCCCCGAAGCCTTTCGCACCGAGACGACGTGCACGATCGCGAAGAAGGGCGTGCTCCACGGCATCGGCGTATTTTGGGAAGCCCAACTTTCGCCCAACGTCCAGATCAGCACGTCGCCGCTTGCGGCCGAGCGGGTCGAGCGTCGCAACGCGTTTCTTCCGCTGCCGTCTCCCATGGAAGTCGAGCCTGGCGAGCGGGTTCGGATCACGCTCACCATCGACCCTGTACAGGTCATGATCACCTGGCGCGTGGCCATCGTGCCCCTCGGCGCGGAGCGGGCGCGTCACGAGATCCTCGCCTCCACCTTTCGCGGCATGTTGATGAGTCGCGAAGATCTACGCCGCACCCACCCAGACTACGTGCCGCAGCTCGACCCTTGGGGCCTCGCACGCAAGACGCTGCTCGAGCTCACGGATGGCAAGCGCCCGCTCTCGCAGATCGAAATCCTGCTCTTCGAAAAGCACCGAACGCTGTTCGCGACCCCCGAGCAAGCCGCGACGTTCGCAGCCGAGGTGATCACCCGGTACGGGTTGTGACGTCGGGCCCGCACCGCCGGGTGGCCTACGGCCGGGTCTTGCTCAGCGAGTTAGATCTTCCTGAGCTCGATGCAGCGCCCCCTGGTGCGGACGTCGAAATACGCATTCTCAGTGGCGAGCGCGAAGCCGTCCCCGAAGCGGATCCGGCGCAGTTTCCGCATGCCTTCCTCGTGTCGAACGAACCGTGGCTGCGTTATCGCGCGGAACGCTCGGGCCACGTCTTGTTGTTTCCTGGCAAGTCCTGGTTTTTCGTGGCCGAAGGTGGCCGCACGATTCACGTGCACCCCGGCTTCGATCTCCCGGACCTCGACCTGCGGCATCAGCTCCTCGACCAGGTGATTCCGCTCGCGCTCGGCCTCGACCTCGAACCCGTCTTGCATGCCAGCGCCGTGGTCACGCCTTGGGGTGCCGTGGGGTTTCTGGGACGCAGTGGGCGAGGCAAGTCGACCACGGCCCTGCACCTGGCTCGCCAGGCGTGTTATCCCCTGCTCAGCGACGATGCGCTCGTGCTGCGTCGCGGCCCGCGCGACGTGCTCGCCGTACCGAGCTATCCGACCGTCCGTCTTTGGCCGGACACGGCCGGGCCCCTGCTGTCCGACCTCATCCCTGACGCGGGCCGCGAAGAGCAAGGAGAGCCCAAGCAGCGCCTGCGTTTGCCGAAGCAAGTAGCGTTTCAGCGCACCCCTCACCCGCTACGCGCGCTCTTGCTTTTGCACCGAGACGAGGAAGGCGGGCAAGTGCCATCGATTGCGCCCATGAGCGGCCCGGAAGCCGCCGTGGTGCTCCTCGAACACGCCTATCGCCTCGAGCTCTTTGGACAGAGCCGCGCCCCAGCTGACTTCCTGTGGCAGACCGACCTCGCAGAACGCCTCTCGATGGCACACCTGACTTTGCCAGACGATCTGAGCGGCCTCATGGCCCTGCCCAGCGTGCTCCAACGGTATCTCACCCAGCTCAAAGATCGCTGAGGGGATCGTGCTGGGCGCGAAACAGCTTGTAGAAGGCGCCGCGCGCGCGCCACAGCTCGGCGGGCGCACCCTGCTCCACCACGGAGCCCGCTTCGATCACGAGCACCCGATCGGCGACGGCCGCGAGGCCCAAGGCGTGCGTCACGAGCAGCATCGTAGTCTCACCACGTAGGGCGCTCACCGTCGCCGCCAGATCCCCGGCGGCGATCCCGTCGAGAAAGGCCGTGGGCTCATCGAGCAAGAGACAGGGCGCGTTGCGATACAGAGCGCGCGCCAGGCACACGCGCTGCGCCTGACCTCGCGACAGGCCGCGTCCTCCTTCGCCGAGCAGCGTATCGAGGCCGTCGGGTAAAGCTTGGACGAGCGTCTCGATGCCCGCGATCGACAGCGCGCGCGAAAGCCGCGCCCGATCGGGTGAAGCGTCGCCGAGGGCCACGTTCTCCCGCACGCTGCCCGCGAGTAAAAGCGGTTCCTGGGCCATCCAACCAAAGGTGTCACCGCGCTCCGAGGGATCCCAAGGGCTTTGGCGACCATCGAGCGTGAGCGTGCCCTGACGCGGCTCGTAGAGCCCCAGCATCAGCTCGAGCAGGGTGCTCTTGCCAGCGCCATTTTCCCCGACGAGCGCCACCATCTCGCCGCGCCTGAGCGTGAGGCTCACGTCCTTGAGCACGTCGGCCGTGCCGTAGCCGAAGCGAAGCCCGCTCACAGCGACAGTCTCGAAAGGCCTCTGTGCGGCGGGGCTCGTGCGCTTGGGCCGCGACGGCAAGCATAGAAGCTCGCCCACCCGCGCGAGGGACGTGAGCGCTTGCCCGAAGGGCGTCATCGACTGCGAGAGCGACACGATCGGACGGTAGGCGAGGCCCGAGGCGGTCAGAAACGCGACTCTGTCGGGATTCATCAGGGGGCCGCCCTGCCCGCTCCAATACAAGACGAGCAGCCCGAGCGCCCCCGCGCCGAAGACGAGCAGCCCCGGCCCGAGCGCGGCATTGACCCAAGCCACGCGCCCATGCTGCTCCGCGACGGCCAGTGAACGCGAGGTGAAGCGCGCCTCGAAGGCCTCTTCCGCACCGTACACGCGGGCCGTACGCAGAAGTCCCGCCATCTCGCTCGTCTCGTTGGCGAGCTGGGCGCTACGCTCACCGAGGGCACGATAGCCACGCGAGGAGCGCCGCATGGCGCCGCGCATGAATAGGAACATGAAGGGCGCGAGCGCCGAGAACGCGAGCGTCACCGCGGGCTCGCGCTCGAACATCACCACGAACAGAGCCACGCCCGAGGCCGTCTGGCTGATGGCATCGCCCACGCTCTGTCCCACCACCCACTGTAGGTGCTGCGTGTCCTGCATGACGCGCTGAACCAGATCGCCGCGGCCGGTGGGCAGCGCTGCGCGCGCCGAGAGCACGTGACGATAGACCCGCGTGCGCAGATCGTGGCTGAACCAGCGCGCAAAGCTCGTCATCGCCACGGAACGCAGGGAGCTGCTCGCGCTGCGCAACACCACGAGGGCCGCCAGAAAAGACAGGGTCTCGAGCGAAGCCTGCGCGGGATCGCTGATCACGCCCACGTGCATGGCGATCTTCGCGGTGGCCCAGGCCGTCACGCAAGAAGCCGCGATGCCCAACAAGAGCCTCGGAGCGCGCGCTTTGGCGGTCGTGAGCGCGGCCCTGAGCGCGCTCAAACGATGCTGCGTTTCCGCGCCCTGTCGTGCCTCCCCTGCCATTCGGCCCGTCGCATACACGACGGGCAGCGCGCGAACAACACGCGACCCGGCTATTCGGCGAGACCTGGCTCTTCGAAGCCCTGCACGGCCCACTCGCCCTTCGGGGTGCGCTCGCAGCTGGGCAGCCACTGCACGCCGGGCGGAACCTGTGCGCTCAGGAAGGCCTTCATCTCCATGATGCCGGGGATGGGCCAGCCCGGATCGTCGGTCACGCTGCTCATCTGCCTGAAGCAGTAGGCGTGGTACATGATCATGTCGTGGCGGAATAGGGCGAGCGTATACAGAAGGCTCGCGTCGGTGCACGCCGTCGCGCGCGCGGCAGCGAGCTGGGGCTGGGCCAGCACGGCCTCGAAGGCATCGCGGCCGTCGACGATCAGCTCGTGCAAGAACATGCTGAAGCGGAAGTTGCTGCGCAGCTCGATCTTGGGCTTTGCGTCGCGGTAGAAGTGCGGCTCGAGGCGCGTGCGCAAGAGGATCGCGTAGCGCTCCATCACGCGCTCGAAGGCCACGCGCTCGGCTTGCGAATAGCGCGCGCGAAAGGCCTTCACGCGTTCGGGCAGGGAGTCCCACTGTCCACGCTCGGACGCGAGGAAGGGCACCACCTCGCTCCAGAACCGACCACGCGTCGCCGCGTCGAGATCGCTGCCCACGAGCACCGAGCCGTGCGCGTCGCCACTCTGCAAGAAGGCTTCAGTCATCGCCTTCAGCGTTGGCGCACGACGCTTGCGATAGACGTCGTCGGGATGAAACAGCTCGGGTGGGGGCAAGCTGTCGATGAATGCGCGCGGATCGAGGCCGGTCGGCGCAAACAGCGGCCCCACGTAGCGACGCCGCCACCACTTGCCCGTTTGCGCACGCTCGGCCGGAGAACGCGGCGTAAACGCGTAGGTGCTGAGGCGAATCCACCTCGGTGGCTCGCTCTCGAAGGGGTTCTTCGCGAACAGCCTCAGCACGCTCGGCTCAGCTTCGAGCAAGCGCTGGAGCAAGCGATGGGGCCAGGAGTAGAGCGAGTAGCTCGAGAGGCCGTAGGGTCGCCCCGTGCCCATGATGCTCGACAGAAGATCGGCGTCGGTCATGCCCGCACCGATGTAGATGATCGCCTGGTCGACGCGCGGATGAAAGGGCGACACGAGGGGCGGAGGGCTGTCCTCGTGGGTGGGCATGAACTTGTAGGTGTAAGCCTCCCAAGTCCTGCCGTCGCGGCTGCCCTCGATGATCGGCACCATCTTCACAGGCGGGCTCGAGTGCGGCGGAAAGACGCCGTAGGCATTGACGAGGCGCAGCGGCGACAGCAACCGGTAGAACGCGAGTAGCCCCCCCAGCCAGCGGCGATTCCACGTGATGTCGTCGAAGGGCCAGTGGATCCAGGTCTGAGAGCACCAGCTGTTGAGCGGGAAGTAGAGCACCGAGCCCACGAACAACACGGCCATGACCGCGTGGGCGAACGGATGCGTCATGAGCATGGCCGAGGTCGTGTCGAACAGCGACGACTGCGTGTCGAACAGACCGAAGCAGGCGAGCAAGTAGGCGATGTTGAAGTAGCCCCAGTTGCCGGTGAGCTGAATGCCGACCATGAGGCCCATCAGACCGAGCGCACCGACGAGCCTTAGGTCGCCCTGAAAGAAGCCCAGGATCGGGCACACGACCTCGGCCACGAACATGAACACGAGGGCCGCGCGCAGAAACCAGGCCGGCGCGTGGTGCATCCACCACCCGAGCGGGCTCGGCATGGGCATCCAGGTCATGAAGCCCTTGAGGTAGAGCGAGTCGCCGCGCTTCGTGCCGATGAACTTGAGCTTCGCGAAGCCGAGCATCAGGCGGATCACGAGAAAGCGCCACATGAACGACACCACGGGCAGCGGAAGCTCCGTCGCATAGAGCGAAGGCAGGGCCTCGCCCGTCGGCAGAAACAGCGCGAGAAAGCCCGCCTCGAGCAGCATGCAGTCCCAGGGGAACATCAGCGCGCAGACGTCGAGCGAGAGCAGACAAACCCAGGCGATGACGAGCCCGAGGTGACTGTAGGGGCCCCCGTAGATGGCCCAGGCCGCGCCGAGCGCGCCGACGATGGGCAGCGCCCGTATCATCGCGTCGCTCGAGTTGAGCCACAGCAGCGTGGGCATCTCGAGAAAGCGCCGGGGGCCTGGGTAGTCTTCGGCCATGCGCGCGAGACGCTGGCGCACGGGCCCGATGCCGCGCTCGCCCACGATGGCGCGAGCCTGCGGGATCAGCGCACCGAGCGCGATGAGATAGATGACGCCTAAGAGCCGGGGCACGAGGCCCCAGACCAGACGGGGATCGGGTCCTTCAAGCCAAGGGAGATCCATAAGTGACGACACCGTGCAAAGTTGCAGGCAAAGCGCACCCACAACGGAAGGGCCCGACTCTAGCCCGAAGTCTTCACGACGCGCTACTGCTACTCCGAAGACGCGAGCGACGATTCGGTGGGAGCCCCCACAGGCTGGCGGGCCTTTTCGAGCGCGGCCTCTGTGATCTCGAGCAGGCGCGGGATGGCCGCGTCGTCCTGGGCCACCGACGACGGCCGCGCGACCCGGCCACGATCGATGTAGGCGCCGCTCTCGGCTTCGAGCCCCGGCTCGGTGGCGGCAAACACGCTGCCGCGGGCGCCCCGGTCGGAATCGGCCATCCAGTACTGCCCCACGCGAAAGAACCACGCCATGACGCCCTTCATGTCTCCGTCCTGCCCGAAGCGTGTCGCGACGAAGCCGGGGTTGACCGAGAACACCGACACGCCCGCCTCCGCGAGCTGCCTCGCCTGGGCGCGCGCGTAGTAGATGAGCGCGAGCTTGGCCTGACAGTAGGCCTGGCCGTCGTACTTGCGGCGTCGGTCTAGGTCGTCGAAGTCGAGCCCCTTGCGCGCGCCGACGTGGGCCGCCGAGCTCACGTACACGACGCGAGAGGGCGCGCTCGCCCTGAGGCGTTCGAGCAGTAGGTCGGTCAGTAGCACGCTGCCGAGGTAGTTGACCCCCCAAGTATACTCGAAGCCGTCTTCGGTCTCTCGACGCTCGGAGAGAGCGAGGCCCGCATTGTTGATGAGCACGTGCAGCGCCGGCTGGTCGCGGAGGAAATCGGCGGCGAAGCGCTGGATGGACGCAAACGACGCGAGATCGAGCAGCCCGAGCCCCACCTCGACGCCGTAGCGCTCGCGAATCGTCGTGACCGCAGCCTGACCGCGGTCGACGTCACGCGCGGTGATGACGACGCGCGCACCGCGCTGCCCGAGCTGCCCCGCCGTCGCGAGGCCGATGCCTGAGTTCGCCCCGGTGACGAGGACGGTCTTGCCGCGCATGCGGTGCGAGTAACACGAGCCCACGACGCGGCGCAACCACGGGCGCGCCTCAGCGTGTACCATTGCCTGTCGAAGGAGCCCTCGATGACCGATTCTCAGCTCGATCCGCGCGCAAGCCACGTGCTCGATTTCTGGTTTGGCGTGCTCGACGGCCATGGCCTCGCGGACGCGGCGCACAACGAGCGCTGGTGGAAGAAAGACCCTAATTTCGACGAGCTCTTGCGCAGCCAGTTTCTCGACCTGTACGACGCCATCGTCGATCGGAAGTGTGAGGCGTGGCTCGACACGCCGCGCGGCCGCCTCGCCTACGTGATCGTGCTCGACCAGTTCTCGCGCAACATGTTCCGAGACACCTCCTCCATGTTCAGCGCCGATGCGCAGGCCCTGTCTGCGGCCCTCGACGGCATCGAGCGCGGCGATGACCAGAAGCTCGTCGGTCAGGAGCGCGTGTTTCTGTACATGCCGCTCATGCACTCTGAGCAGCTCTCGATCCAGAACGAGTGCGTGCAGCTCTTCACTGCCTTTCGCGATGCGTCGAGCGGCCCACTGCGCGACGTGCTCGACAACAACCTGAAGTTTGCCATCGCCCACCGTGACATCGTCGCCAAATGGGGCCGTTTCCCCCATCGCAACGCCCTGCTCGATCGCACCTCCACCGGCGAGGAGCTCGCCTTCCTCGAACAGCCGGGATCGTCGTTCTAACGGATGCGCAGCACCACGTTGTCGACGCCGTAGCTCTCATCGCTCAAAGTCCCGTCCAGCGTGGAGGAGATGCGTACCGTCACCGCGTCGTTCGAGTGCGGTACCTGAGCCGAGACCTGCTGCGGACCCACATCGAGGAAGGCAGAGCCACACAGGCGCTTGCGCGGGTAGGAGTCGTCGAAGAGAGCGCGATAGACCTCGCTGTCGTCCACGAACACGAGCGCGAAGTCTTGGCCCTCCACGGCGTCCCAACTGTCGATCACGAAGTAATCGAGCGCGAGGGAAACCTGGGTGTGGGGAATGCCATGCAGCGCGAAGGTCTGCACAGTTCCGAAGCCCGCACCCAAGATCCCGTAGCCGCCGAGCATGTGGCTAAAGACCTGGGCGCAGTCGGAGGTGGTGTCCACCTTGGTCGCGTTGCCCCGGTCGTTGCGCCACCCCGACGATCTTCCGCGGCTGAAGTCCTCGCGGTAGATCTCGGTCCAGCCCCCGCGCGTCATGTCGCAGAAGACGTCGCGGGCCCCGGCCGGCCCCGAACCGTCAGGATCGATCGTGTAGGTGCCATCGGCGGTGTCGGGCGCCGCGTCGAGCAACTCGAGGCAACTACGCGGCACGAAGACCTCGCAGGCACCACCAGCGTCGTCACAGCGAGGGCCCGCACATGGCCCGCCGTCCTCCTCACACGGGTCGCTCTCGCCCGCGTCCCCCGCGTCGGGCACCGCAGCATCGATCGGCGTCGGCTGCTCCTCGGGTGAAGGGACATCGTGCGACGCAGTCGCGGCATCCGCGGGATCCATGGGCTCCGGTTCGCTGCCCTTCGGGGCTCGAGGCCTCGCAGGCTCGAAACCAGCGCTGCCCTCGAGCTCACACACGCCGTCGCGACAGTCATAGCCAGTGGGGCACGGCCCATCGCCCTCACACCGATACGCGGTCTGCGCGTAGTCAGCCGTGAAGGTACACGCGTGCAGCCAGATCACGAGACCCGTAACTTGGAGTGCGAAGGAGAACGCATGGGACGGCATGGCTCAAAAGCTCCTCTGCACGGCCACCCCGACCTGGTGGCGACTGACGGACGTGGAGACGGCCGTCTTACGCTCGCCGCGCTTCACCCAGCCGCTCACGATCGCGCCGGCGGCGGCAAGCCCCGCGGTGCCGAGCGCGATGTTGGTCACGAGCGCATCGCGCCGGCCACGCGCCTCGATTCGTTGCGCCTCGCTGAAGGACGCTGTCGCGCTGCGCGCGTTGAGTCGCGAGAGCTCGTCCTCGGCCGAGCGAGCTCGCAAGCCAAAGTAGAGCCCCGCGCCCCCTGCCGCACCCGCGATTGCGGCATAGGTGTACCACTTGGCGTACCAGCGCGTGCGCGGACCCGCGATGTCGAAAACCTCCGTCTGATCCTTCGATGTCGATACGGGGCCAAGCTCTTCTTCACCCCACGCGAGCAGCTCGTTGCCATGGCCGTCCAGGGCGCTGATGCGCAGTGTGACCGGCCGCTGATCTGGCACTTCGAGTGAGACTCGCCTGCCACTCGCCGCCACCACCTCCAGCGAGGCGGAGCTGTCACCGGCGCCATAGTGGACGCGAACGCCTGCAACGACCCCGAGCGGATCGCTGTCGACCTCGAGCTCCACGTCGACGGCTCCAGCGCGTCGGTGAGCACGCGGTCGCACACGCAAGGCCCCGTGCGCGCGGGCCTGTGCCTTCGCTTGCTCGAAGATCACCGCAATTTTCGGCGAGGTACCGGGCGGCAGCGCCGCCTGCTCGCTCAGCGTCAACCACTGCACGAAGTAGTGCCGTGCGCGCTCCTCGTCCGCGATGGCTGAAAACAGCTCGCCCCCGAGGCGGTAGGACTCGGACAACAAAGCGGCGTCGAGCTCTCCTTGCTCGATCACCGTGTCGAGCAGGTACGCGGCCTCGCGGTAGCGAATCTCCTCGAGGGC
>CAYNOM010000185.1:0-10041 GCA_964398415.1 uncultured Polyangiales bacterium
GCCCTGGCCCCGCGGCCGAGGGCGGGCAGCAGGTCGGATGCGCTCAGCGGGCGAGAGGACGGGACTTTCCAGCCCCGCATCCGCAGCGCCGCCGGACGCGGGCAAGCTCGGGGGCTCGACAGACGCGGGCATAGGCGCTCGCCGCTCGACCGACGCCACTTGAGCCATGGGCGCAGCGCGGCCCGCTTCGCCGCGCGACACCGCGCCCGACTTGGGAGCGAAGGCGACCCACAAAGCCGCCGCAAAGGTCGCACCGACAAGCCCGAGCGAGAGGCGAAACACCACGCGACGCCGCGAGGCACGGTCGAGGGCGGCCAGTAGCTCGAGCGCCTCGCGGTTGCCATCATCGAGGGCCAAAGCGCGGTTGAGCGACTCGATGGCCCCGAGCCGATCGCGGGCCTGCACGCGCTGTTTCGCGTCGCGCAGGAGCTCGGCGAGCACGCGCCGTCGCAACGCCTCGGCCTCGGATTCGGGATCGCTCAGATAGGCGACCAAGGTGGCGTGGGGATCGGCGATACCGACGTCCTCGAGGACACCGGACAGCGCCGCGGCGAGCTCGCGCGCGCTCGCAAAGCGGGCTTTAGGCTCCTTGGCCAGGCAGCGCATGATCACGTCACGCAGGGGCCGACCGATGCTCGGACGCGCGATCAGGGGATCGATCGGATCGCAGTCGACGACCCGCTTGAGGATTTGATGCGGGTTCTTGCCCGAAAAAGGCAGGTTGCCCGTAGCGAGCCAGTAAAGAATCGTGCCGAGGCCGAAGATGTCGCTGCGCAAGTCGGCGTCGCCGCCCTCGACCTGCTCGGGTGCCATGTGGGCGGGAGAGCCGAGGAGCTGCCCCGTCGCCGTCATGGCGGAGACGCTGGGGTCGAGCATGTCGGCAATGCCGAAGTCGGTCAGCTTGATGGCGCGACGCTCGTGAAGCAGCACGTTTTCGGGCTTCACGTCGCGGTGGATGATGCCGTGCGTATGCGCGGCCTCGAGCGCCTCGGCCAGCTCGACCCCGATGCAGGCGGCGATCTCGGCGGGAATCTCGCCGACGCCCTCGACGAAGCTGCGCAGGGTGGGCCCGGTGAGTAACTCGGTGGCGATGTACGCGTCCTCGGACTCGTTGCCGCTGTAGTCGTAGATCTCGAGGATCGCAGGGTGGTGCAGCTTGGCCACGGCGCGGGCCTCACGCGAGAAGCGTGCCCTCGCTTGCGCGGTACCGCGCAAGTGCGGATGCATCACCTTCACCGCGACCCAGCGGTCGAGCCTGCTGTCGCGGGCGCGGTACACCGTGGCCATTCCGCCGTGGCCGATTTCCTCACTGATTTCGTAGCGGTCGATGCGCGGAAGCACGGTGTTGTCGCTCGTATTGTACGCGCGTGAGGGCGCGCCTTTACATGAGAAGTCGCTCCCGGTAAATGGTCCGGGTGTTCGTCACCCCGGCACGAGGACCGCTCGATCCCCGGTCTGTCGCGCTGCGCTTCGCGCGTGAGCCCGGTTTTTGTTGGCTCGACGGAGGACGCGAGCATGGCCGCGAGGGGCGCTGGTCGTTTCTGTCGACGGCGCCGCGCGAGCGCATGCGGCGTAGCTACGCTGATCCCGCGCCGCTGCATGCGCTTTCGCAGCTAGAGCGTGGCGATGCGTTCGAGGTACGCCGTGAAGGCCTGTGCAGCGAGGACGTGCCGCGCTGGGTGGGCTATCTCAGCTACGATGCGTATGGGTCGGCGCAGAGGACGGGACACAGGCACCCACGAAGCGCGTTGCCCGTCCTCTACTTTGCGCGGTACGAGGCTTTTTTCGCCTTCGATCACGAGCGAGGTTGCGGTTTCTGGGTGGGCGACGACGCCAACGCCTGTGAGCGCCTCGAGGCACATCTCGCAGGCCCGGAGGTCACGACCAGCTTCCGCGTCACAGACCTCGAGATCGCCGACGCCGCGCAGCACGAACAGGCGATCGCGAGGGCACAGCACCACATCTACGAGGGCGACATCTACCAGGTGAACCTGGCGCGGCGCCTGCGCGGTCGCTTCGCGGGAGCCCCTCTCGGGTTGTACCTGCGCATGCGCGACGAGAGCCCCGTGCCCCTCGGCATGTACTTGGACGGCACCGATCACGCCCTGCTCGGGTGCAGCATGGAACGCTTTCTGCGCTTTCGCCGCAGCGATGGTCGCCTCTGGACCTCCCCGATCAAGGGCACCCTGGCGCGCCGGGGCGACGACAGCGCGGAAGCCAGCGCCCTGCGCGAAGATCCCAAAGAGCACGCCGAGCACGCGATGATCGTCGACTTGATGCGCAACGATCTCGGTCGGGTTGCGCGCTATGGCAGCGTGGAGGTCTCCGAGCTGATGGCGGTGCAGCCCTTCGCCGGACTCTCCCATCTCGTGAGCACGGTGTCGGCCGACGCGCCGCCGACACTCGGCCTCGCTGCCTTGCTCGAGGCGACGTTTCCGCCAGGCAGCGTCACGGGCACACCGAAGGAGCGCGCGATCGAGATCATCGAAGCGCTCGAGCCCTGCGCGCGTGGGCCCTACACAGGCGCCTACGGCTTCATCGATCGCCGGGGTGGCTGCTCGCTCGCCGTGGCGATTCGCACTGCGGTGGTGGCCGAGGGGTGGGTCGAATACTTCTCTGGGGGGGGCATCGTCGAAGCCAGTGTGCCGGCGCGGGAAACCGCCGAAACCGAGCTCAAAGCGCAGGTGTTTCTGCGCGCAATCGGCTGAACAACGCGAAGATCTCGCGATTGCCCTCGGGGCCCTCGAGACGACAGTCGACATGCCCCTCGAGCGAGAGGCCGAGCTCGCGCGCGGCCTGTACGACCCCGTCGAGTGCCTGCGCGCGCAGCGCGTCGTCGCGCACCACCCCGCGCTTTGAGACCTGGGCCTTGCCCACCTCGAACTGCGGCTTCACGAGCGCGAGCACGCGCCCCTCGGGCGTGAGCAGCGAGACCAGCGCCGCGAGCAGCTTCGTGAGGCTGATGAACGAGGCGTCGACGACGACGAGCGCGACGGCCTCGGGCAACGTGTCCGCGCGAATGTGACGCGCGTTGACGCCCTCCATGCATACGACGCGCGGATCTGCACGCAGCAGCGGATCGAGCTGCTCGTGGCCCACATCGATGGCGTAGACACGCACTGCACCGTGGCGCAGCACGCAGTCGGTGAAGCCCCCCGTGGAGGCGCCGACGTCCGCGACTGAGAGGCCTCTGACGTCGACGTTCAGGTCGTGGAGAGCGCCTTCGAGCTTGAGCCCGCCACGCGACACGTAGGGGTGGTCGGCCTCGATCAACGTGAGCTCGGTGGCCTGCTCGACCCGATCGCTCGCGCGTTTCACCACCTGCCCTGCGGCGAGCACCTTGCCCGCGGAGATCAGGGCCTGCGCGCGTGCCCGCGACGTGACGAGCCCGCGAGAAACGAGCAACAGATCGACGCGTTGCTTGGGCATCAAACCGCTACCGCGGGCTCGGCCTCAGAACGGGATGTCGTCGTCACCGCCGGCGCCGGGATCGTAGTCGGCCCCGCCCTCGAAGCCGCCGGCAGCGCCACCCGAAGCCGCACCGCCGCCGCCTCCGTAGCCGCCACCTTCGTAACCACCGCCCGCGCGGCCACCCCCACCACCGCCGCTGCCGGCGAGGCCGATGTTGTTGGCGTTGATCTCGGTGGTGGAGCGCTTGTTGCCGTCTTTGTCTTCCCAGCTACGCGTCTGAATGCGGCCTTCGACCCAGATCGTGCGGCCCTTCGAGAGGATCTTGTTGAGCGCCTCGGCACGCTTGCCCCACACCACGACCGTGTGCCAGTCGGTGCGCTCTTGACGCTCGCCGCCGCGGTTGAGGAAGGACTCGGTCGTCGCGAGGCGCAAGCGCAGCACCGCTTGGCCACCCTGCGTGAACTTGAGCTCGGGATCCATCCCGAGATTGCCGACCAAGATTGCCCGATTCAGCCCTTCCGCCATCGCCGTCCTCGCTTCACTGTGCCGCACGCCAAGCACATCCCCTTCGCGTGGGCGCGGACCATACCACGCGACAGCGACGCGGCGAGGGCCCCCGGGTTACGCAGCGGGGTGACGTCAGCGCGCGGCTTTGAGCTCGCGCGACGCGGGTCCGAGCAGCTCCTCGTCGCGCAACACCATGGCGAGCTCGGTCTGGATCTCGTCCATGCGCCGTGCGTGGAACTGTGGACCCACCTCGCCCTTCTTCAGCTCGGCCTCCAGCGTCTTGGCCGCCTCGAGCAGGCTGGCCTTGCGGGCGCTGAGCACGGTCCGACGATCTTGGGCGTCATCGGCGCGCGACAACGCACGTGTGAGGCCGTAGAGCACCGCGATGAGCGCCAGCACGACCGCCACCCAACGTCCCGGGCCAGGCCCCGGAATGCCGTCGATGCGCACGGTGAGCGCCCCGATCGGCGCCTCCGGTGGGGCCTTGCGCAGTTGCGTGAACAATAGATCTCGACCTTGATCGCTGATGCGCTCCGGCTCGGGAAAGCCGTTGACGCGCAGCGTGAGCCCCTCGGGGGCCTCCGAGATCACGCGGTAGTTGTAGGTTCGAAAGGGCATGCTGACCGGCAGCTTGACGCTCGTGCCATCGCGCTCGAGATCGTAGGACCACATCAGCTGCAGCGAGCCGGGCGGAAGCGAGCCGACCAGGCGAAGGCCCTTGTCTTTCACCTCGGTGGCCTTTTGATCCGTCATTTGGTCTTGCCACTGAAACGCCGTGAAGCCCGGCGGCAGCTCGACCACGAGGCCACCCTCGGGAAACCCGTAGACGGTGTCGCCGGCATTCGCGAGGCGCATCGATTCGGTCACATGCAGACGCTCGTCACGCAGCTCGATGACGGTTTGGCCGACGAGCGAGAAGATCATCTTGTCGTCGCGCGTGGTGGGCTGCAGCGGGATGTGAACGCGATAGCCGCCTTGGTCGGGCAAGCGGAAGGGGTTCGAGCTGAATTTGGCGCCGCCCGAGCTGACGTTGACACGGTAAGCCTGACCCGAGCCGACCGGCAGATTGCGAAAGGTGTAGCTCCCTTGCGCGTCCGTTTTCTCACGCCGCTCTTCGCGACCTCCCATGCTCTGCATGATGCCGAGCACGATCTCGGCGTTCCCGTAGGGACGGCCCTGGGGATCGGCGACGCTCACCTCGATGCTGCCGCGCGAGAGCGTTGTGTCGGGCTCGGCCGTGGGCGACGTCGGGGGGGCGAGGATCGCGTGGGGATTGGCCCCGCCTGGGTGCGGATTGGCCATGCCCGCGTGGGGATCGACCGCAGCGGGCGCGGGGCCTTTCGCGGCCTGTGCAGTCGCGGGCGGCTCCCCCGTGGCGGCCTTGTCGCCGGCCGCGCTCGCGGCGCTCATCTCCTTTTGTGAGCGCGCCGCCTGGGCGCGATTCATGATTTGCGCAGGACCCGTGGGCGGACTGGTCGGAGCCTCCTGGGCGCGGGCGCCGGCAGGGAGGACGCACGCAACAAGGCACGAAAGAATGAGCCGCTTCATGCCGATTTCCCCGGCTGCTCGAGCGTCTCGAGCTCGGCCGCGATCAATTTCTGGGCGGCCTCGCGATGCGACTTCAAGTCGTCGTCGAGCTGACGCATGAGTTGCTTGGCTCGACGCCGAAACTGGGCATCCAAGCGTTCGAAGTCCTCCTCAGAGAGCTTGCCCACGGCGCGCTCGAACTCGAGGTCTTTCAAACTTCGCAGCACGGCTTCCTTTTCGTCGAGCCATTCGCCGCGACGGCGCGCGGCTTCGCTCTGCCCCACCACGAGCTCGGCATCACCACCGAGCAGGGAGCGCAAACTGAGCCAGGCCGTAGACACGGCCCACAGCAAGGCCAAACCGGCTAGCGTCATGAAGGCGACGGGCAAAAACGCTTCCATCAGTCGTCGAGCCTCCTCAGCTCTTCATCGAGGGCGCGATCGAGCGCCTCGTCTTCGGGTCCGGCTGCGGCCACGCCGCCCTCGGTGGCGGTGACGGCCTGATTGCGCCGTACCCAGCGTCGGCCGAGCACCGTGATGCCCCCGGCCGCGAGCAGAATCGCCGCCACCGGCACCGCCCAAAGGGCGCGGTCGAGACCGCGATCGCGCGGGATGGCGATGGCCTTGGCCCCGTATTGCTCCGCGAACTCGTCTTGGATCTGATTGACACTCTTGCCTGCGGCGAGATCGAGCCTCAGGTCTGCGCGCTTGTTTTCGGCCCAGCCGCAGATGCAGGTGGATAGGGGCAGGCGCGCGCAGTCACCGCACTGACACAGCACACTCTCGAAGAGCTGACGCTCCTCGGGCGTCTACATCACGCCCGTGCCCGCCATGGCGGAGCTCGAATCTTGGGCGAAGGCCAGCGACGCCGAGGCGAGCGCCACCGAGAGCACGATGGCCCACAGCCAAAACGAAGCCATGGCCGGTCGTTGGGCGAGCCCGCGCATGCCGAGGGGGCTCTTCACGCTCTCGAGCAGCTCCTTCATGGAGGGAGCTATCGCGACGAAGGCGCCAAACAACAGGAGCAGGCCCCCAATCCAGATCCAAGCCACCAGGGGCCGCACGATCACGCGGAAGGTGCCGAGCTGCGTCTCGGCGTTGACCGAGCTCATGATCACGTAGAGGTCATCGCGCAGGGTGGAACGGATCGCCACCTCGGTGGTCGGCATCTCGGGATGGGTACGGTAGATGAACTTGGCCGGCGCCACGCGCCCCACCTTTTCGCCATCCTGGAAGATCGTGAGGTCCGTGAAGATCATGCGCTTGGCCGTGTCGGACTCCATGCGCGGCTGATCGAAGCGCAGCTGGTAGTCGCCGACGGTCATCGACTGCCCGGGGCGCAGCGCCGCCTCACGCTCGGTGTCGTAGGCCGCGCCGGTGAAGCCGAGGTACATCGCGACGATGCCCGCGTGCACGATGTAGCCGCCGTAGCGGCGCTTGGCGCGCGTGACGAGCTCGAAGAGCGCGACGGGCAGGCTCTCCTTGGCGTTTTTCATGCGTACAGCCGTGCCGCGCCAGAACTCCTGCGCGATCGTGCCCAGCACGAAGGTGCACAGAAACGAGCTCATCACGGGCGAGGCGCCGTAGATCGCCGCGAGCACACGCCCCGTGGCCGTGTCGTAGATCGACTCGCTCTCGACGTAGGCGGCAAAGCCGATGCTCTCGCCAAGCACCACGTGCAGGATCATCACGAGCAGCGCCGCAGCGACGGGTTTGGTGAAGGCCTGCACGAGGTTTTTGCCCGTGGCGCGGCGCCAGGAGATGAGGGGGCCGATGCCGGTGAGCAGCATCAACACGAGCCCGAGGGGCACCATCCACTTGTTGTAGAAGCCGGGTCCGACGGTGACCGTTTCGCCGCGAATGGCCTCGCTGATCAGCGGGAAGGTGGTCGCGATCAACACGAACACCATCATCCCGAGCAGCACCCAGTTTTGCATCAAGAAGGCGAACTCGCGGCTGAGCAGAGAATCCATCTTGTGCTCGGCGCGCAAGAGGGGCAGCCGGTAGAAGATCAGGCCGAGGCAGACGGCGCTGAGCGCGACCAAGTACCACGCGAAGTAGATGCCGATGTCGCTGCGCGCAAAGGAGTGCACGCTGGCGATGAGGCCAGAGCGCGTGAGGAACGTGCCGAAGATCGTCATGATGAACGTCAGGCACAGAAGAAAGACGTTCCACACTTTCAGCATGCCGCGGCGCTCTTGGATCATCACCGAGTGCAGGTAGGCCGTGCCCACGAGCAGTGGCATGAAGGCCGCATTTTCGACCGGATCCCAGGCCCAGTAGCCACCCCAGCCGAGCTCCTCGTAAGACCAAAGGCCGCCGAGCAGGTTGCCAAAAGCGAGGAACGTCCAGGCAGCCAGCGCCCACTTGCGCACGCCGTGGATCCACTCCTCCTTGAGCCGCCCGGTGATCAAGGCTGCGATGCAGAACGCAAAGGGCACAGACCAGCCCACGAAGCCCATGTAGAGCGTGGGCGGATGGATCATCATCCAGTAGTTCTGGAGCAGCGGATTGAGCCCCTCGCCATCGAGCGGCACGCTCGCGACGGCGACCGAGAAGGGATTGGCCGCGAACAGCATCAGCACCGTGAAGAAGCCGATGATCGTCATCAGCGTGGCCAGGATGTAGGGCTGAAGCTCGATGTAGCGGTGCTTGAGCCAGAGCGTGACGAGCACCGTCCACACGGACACCAGAAATGCCCACCACAATAGCGATCCATCTTGGCCGCCCCACAGCGCGCTGATCAGGTACCACCAGGGCATCGAGCGATCGCTGTAGCGAGCGACGTAGCGGATGCGAAAGTCGTGGGCCTGGAACGAATACGCGAGCAGAAAAACGCTCAGCGCCACGAGGGCACAGGTGGCGTACACGCCACCGCGCGCCGCGGGCAGCAGATGCGAGCGACCGCGACCTGCAGCCACGGATGTCGCGAAGGCGTACCCGGAGACGACGAGAACGGCGCAAAGAACGGCCGTACCGAGACTTGGGATATCGATGTCGGGCATGAGCGGATGGGGAGCATGCCACATGAAAGCCGTGTGGGGCACGAGCCGACGAACACCGCGCCATGCGTGACCGACATCCGATGCTAGAAAGCCCGCATGCAGGCCATTCGTGTTGCCATGTGCGCGCTGTCCTTGTGGGTAGTCGGTTGGGTCATGGGCTGCGGTGGGCGCAGCGTCCAAGGCACCACCGGCAGCGGTGCAGCGGGGATCGGCGCAGGCGTGGCAGCAGCCATCTGGGCCGTGGGCGGTGGCTGCAAGCTGCAGGGCTGCCCCTACGGATCGTGGTGCAACAAGAAGACGGGCTTCTGCATTACGACCAAGTGCAGCGCGGGCTGCCCCGAGGGCACCGTGTGCAACGAAGGCCTGAATCGTTGCCAGAATCCGCCCCCGGCGGCGCCCCCGAGCGACTTTCTACCCGACGATCAGCACCCGATTGGCACCCCCTACCAGTGAGCCGGCCGCGCGCCGGAGCTCACTCCACGCCGCGGGCGCGCCACGCGCGAAAAGCCCCGGTACCGTCGCGGCACCGGGGCTCATCACGAGTAGAGACGTGACGTTCTCAGTTCGAGTCTTCGAACTCCGCGTCGATCACGCCGTCGTCCTTCTTGCCCGCAGGGGCTGACCCGCCGGCCTGCGGCCCAGCCGCCGCACCCGCAGCCTGGTAGGCCGACTGGGCGATCTCGTGCATCGACTTCTCGAGGGTCTCCATGCCGGAACGGATGGCGTCGAAGTCTTCCTTGTCGAGGGCCTCGCGCAGCGACTTGACCTGGGCCTCGATGGCCTTGACCTTATCGGCGGGGAGCTTGTCCTTGGCCTCGGACAGAGCCTTCTCCACGCTCCAGCACAGCTGGTCGGCGCGATTGCGCGTCTCGACCTGATCGCGACGTTCCTTGTCTTGCGCCTCGTGGGACTTGGCGTCCTCGACCATCTTCTGGATCTCGTTCTCGCTCAGACCGCTGTTGGCGGTGATGGTGATCTTCTGATCCTTGCTCGTGGCCTCGTCCTTGGCCGTGACGGAGAGGATGCCGTTGGCGTCGATGTCGAAGATGACCTTGATCTTCGGCACGCCGCGCGGGGCGGCCATGATGCCCTCGAGGTGGAAGCGTCCGAGAGTACGGTTGTCGCGGGCCTGGGCGCGCTCGCCCTGCAGCACGTGAATCTCGACCTTGGTCTGGTTGTCGTCGGCCGTGGAGAAAGTCTCCTCGCGCCGGGTTGGGATCGTGGTGTTGCGCGGGATCAGCACGGTGGTCACGCCGCCGAGGGTCTCGACACCGAGCGAGAGGGGCGTGACGTCGAGCAGCACCATGTCTTTGACGTCGCCCGAGAGCACGCCGGCCTGCACCGCCGCACCGATGGCCACGACCTCGTCCGGGTTCACGCCACGGTGGGGCTCCTTACCGAAGAACTTCTTCACGGCTTCCTGCACCGCGGGAATGCGCGTAGAGCCACCGACCAGCACGACCTCCTGGATGTCGGCCGCCGTCTTGTTGGCGTCCGCGAGCGCCTTCTTGCAGGGGTCGAGCGTGCGCTGGATCAGGTCTTCGATCATCTGCTCGAGCTTGGCGCGCGTGATGCGCAGGTTCATGTGCTTC
>CAYNOM010000186.1:0-9963 GCA_964398415.1 uncultured Polyangiales bacterium
CGCGTCGTCCGCACTCCCCACAGAAGGCGGAGCCAGGGGTCAGCTTGGCGCCGCATGTGCCACAGGCGGCCGCCTGTGTGGCTTCGGCCTGTCTGGCCTGCTTGATGAACTCGCCGTAGGGGACGAGCGGGGTGCCATCGTGGGCGCAGCGGGACGTACCTGGCGGGTGACCGCGACGACAAGTCGGGCAAATCAGCTGCTCCCCGGGCGCCACCAGCATCGGCGTCGACTCTCTGGCTGCGCTTGCCTGCGACGAGGGCGAGCCTGAAGCGATAGGCGCCGCGGCCGGTATCGGTTGCGCCTTCGGTTGCGGGGCCGGGGCGCTCGATGACCGCTCGCCCTTCGCGGCAGGCCGCCCCGAGGCGCGGGCCTTACTCCGCAAGCCCATCCACACGCCGCCACCGATCAACCCGAGCAGCAGTGCACCGACGCCGAGTAGCAGCCCAACGTTGCTTCGCGTTCGCACCCCCGCAGCCTTCACTGCCGCATCGGTCGGCGTTGCGGTGAGCTCTTGGTTTCGCACCGGACTAGGGTCCGATTCGCCCCTGCGCGCCGTGATGTCCGACAGGTCGGGCGCGGCGACCACCACCTTGGCCTCTGCACGCAGCGCTCCGGCTCTCACCACCACGAGGAACTCGCCCTCCGCCGCCGCAGCGCTCGCCGCGGAGCGAAAGCACCCACCCGCCAGGGTGCCCTGGGCGGCGGGCGGTGGCTTGAGCTCCCAGCGCAGGCTTGCGAGCTCCACGTCCGACGCGCAGCCGCGCGCGTCTACGCCAAGCACGGTGAAGCACACGCGCTGGTCGGGCTCGATGCGGGCTTCGGACGGGCGCAGGCGCAGTCGCGTCGGAGTCGAAGGCACGGCGCACGCATCGTCCTTGCTCGCGGCCGTGGCGGTTTCCGTCGCACCCTTTGCGGCGCGCTCCTCCGGAACGCGGGACAGCTGCTGTGTGATGCGCACCTTCGCCACACAATGGGAGCTGTTGAGCTGCCAGTCGTAGTCGCTCTCCTCCACGAGCTCCAGCGTGTAAGGCCCGGTGACGCTGACGGTGTAGCGCCCGACCTCCTGCTTCGGATCGCCACGCGGCGTGCGGCATTCGCTGCGAAAGCGCGTGTCCGAGGCGCTCGTCGTGGCCAGCTTCACGGATGGATTCGGACTCCAGCAGCGGTCTGTGCGCATCGTGCGGTCAGGGAAGCGCAGCACGAGGTGGGCACCCGCGGCCTCGACCACCACCCTCGGCTGTTCGCGCGTCGCGTAGCTCTGGGGCTTCACGCCACAATCCGGCCCCCACGCAGACACTTCGCTACGGATGGTGGCCGGCGACGCTTGATAGGTGCCCGTCGGGATCTGATCCTCGGCCCGCCCCGCGCTCGCGACCGACCACGCGACGAGTGCCAGGCACGCGCTGCGAGCGGCAGCGATCCACTTCCCCTTCGCGCCCAATCTCATGCGAGCTGGCAGGGTACCAGCGCTGGACGGCTTCCGCAAAACGCGCCGCCACGCGCTCCGCCATGCAAGCGCCCTGAAACGCCGGCCGCCCTGAAACGTCAAGAGGCGAACCCGCGAGCGGATCCGCCTCCATGTGCAGCGAGAGCGCGAGCGCTTCAGCCTGCTGCCTTGGCCTTCTTCACGGCGGCGGTCAGCTCAGGCACGGCCTTGAACAAGTCGGCGACGAGGAAGTAGTCGGCCACCTGGGCGATGGGCGCTTCCTTGTCCTTGTTGATGGCCACGATGACCTTCGAGCCCTTCATGCCCGCCAAGTGCTGGATGGCGCCGCTGATGCCGACGGCGATGTACAGCTGCGGGGCGACGACCTTGCCGGTCTGACCGACCTGCAGGTCGTTGGGCACGTAGCCGGCGTCGCAGGCTGCGCGCGATGCCCCCATCGCAGCGCCGAAGGCATCGCCGAGCGGCTCGAGCACGGTCTTGAAGTTTTCCGAGCTCTTGAGCGCCCGTCCACCCGACACGACGTTCGCGGCTTCGGTGAGCTCGGGACGCTCGTTCTTGACCGTCTCGATGCTCACGAACTGCACCTTGCTGGCGACCGCGTCGCTCACGGCAGCGAGCTCTTCGATCGGGCTCTGGCCACCGCTCTCGGCCGCGGCCTCGAACTCCGATTGACGCACCGTCACGCACTGGATGGCCGTGGTCACCTGCATCGAGGCGTACACGTTGCCGGCGTAGGTCGGACGCTTGTAGGTGATCTTGCCGGCGTCGGCGCTCACCTTCGAAATGTCGCTGGCCAGGCCCGCACCGAGCTTGGCTGCCACGCGAGGCATTAGGTCTTTGCCGTAGGTGCTCGCGGTGGCGATCACGACACCGTAGCCGCTCGCGGCCTTGGCGACCGTGGGGGCATAGCCTTCTGCGATGTAACCGCCGGCGATTTCGGTCGCCAGGATCTTGCGCGCGCCGAAGGCAGCGACCTGGCTGGCCGCATTCTTGGCGCCCGCGCCGATGGCGAGCACGTCGAACGCACCGCCGGTGCCTTGGGCGATGGTACGCGCAGCGCTGATGGCGCTCAGCGTCGTCTTGCGCAGTCCACCATCGATCAGCTCCGCGACAACAAGCACGTCTGTCATGACTGTCTCCTTCCTCTCGTCGTCTGCGGGGTCAGATGACCTTCGCCTCGTTCTTCAGCTTGGTGACCAACTCGTCCACGTTCTCGACGAACACACCGGCCTTACGCGCGGGCGGAAGCTCGAACGAGAGGTAGGCGGTGCCGGGGGTGGTGTCTGAGCCCAGGCTAGCGAGGGCCATGTCGGCGATAGGCTTCTTCTTGGCCTGCATGATGCCCTTCAGCGAGGCGTAGCGCGCGCCGTCAGCGTACTCGTGGTCGGCCGGCGTCACGCCGTTCTGCACGGCCTTGGGCGACACGATACGCAGGTCGACCGTGACGACCGCGGGCGTCTGCACCTTCACGGTGAGCACACCCGTGTCGACCTCGCGGCCCACGCTGAGTGACTTGCCGCCATCGTCGGTCTTGATCGACATGGCGAACGTCGCCATGGGCCAGCCGAGCATCTCGGCCAGCATCTGACCCGTGGCGTTCGAGTCGCCGTCGACCGACTGCTTGCCCATCAGGACGAGGTCGGGCTTCTCCTGCTCGACGATCTTCTGCAGCGCGCGCGCAACGACCAGCGAGTCGAGCTGGTTGTCGTCGGCCTCGACGAGGATGCCTCGATCGGCACCCATCGCGAGTGCCTGACGCAGCGTCTGGGCGGCGTCCTTCGCACCGAGCGTCACGACCACGGTCTCGCCCAGCTTGTCGCTGCCCTTGGCGTTCTCGTTGAGACGCAGCGCGGTTTCGACGGCGTACTCGTCGAAGGGATTGGGCTTCCATTCGAGCCCCTCCGTGGTGACGGTCTTGCCGTCGCCGGCCACTTTGACCTTGTTGGCGTTGTCGGGGTCGCTGACCCGCTTCACGGGAACGAGGATCTTCACGCTGCCTCCTTCAGTCTCAGGGCTACCCCGTGATCTCGGAACGAGACCGCTCGCGGCTCCCAAAAGGGACTTTCTTCTCTCGGCGGACGCGGGGATTTAGGATCGATGTTGACGCGTGTCAAGACGTGGGCCCTGGCGCCCACGCTCCCAATTTCCCCGAAGAAAAACGATTTTTCCGATCCAGGATGCACTACCATTTACGCACTGCGGCGTAACCGAGCGCACGGCTCTCAGCGGGCGCGCACGCCGTCGAGAAAGGTCTCGGCCACCTGGTGGGCAGAGCGCCGCATCATCTGCTCGTCGCCTCCGCCGAGGGCCCACCCGAGCGCGATCGCATCGAGGGCGCCCCAGAGGGCGCGCGCGAGCACGCGTGGGCTCAGGTCTCCCCGCACCACGCCTTGCGCTTGGCCTTCTTCGAACACGCTCGCCACCGTCTCGATGTAGCGACCGAAGAGCGGCGCGCCGAACTGCTTGAGCAGGCGCGATGACTGACGCAGGTTGACCGTGACGACCTCTGCCAGCTCGCGCGAGCCATCGAGTAGGCCGAGCTGAATGTCGACCACCACACGCAGCTTGCGCTCGAAGCCTTCGGCTTGGCCTATCGCGTCGGTCAGCACCTCGAGCAGCTTGCTGATGCGATCCTGGAAGATCGAGATCAGCACGTCGTCTTTGTTCTTGAAGTAGAGGTAGATGGTGCCGTCTGCGACGCCGGCTGCCTTGGCGATCTCGGACACGCGGGTCGAGTAAAAGCCCTTGCGCGCGAACACGCGGATCGCGGCCTTCAGGATGCGCTCACGCTTGTCGGTGCCTGCGCCCTCGCGCCGGCGCGTGCGGGGCTTGCGTGCGGTCGTGTCGCCGCTCGGCTGAACCTCCACGGACGGGTCTGCTTGCGCCTCGTCGGCGTCGCCCGAAATGAATGAAGGTTCATTGTTTGACACACCTCGGAACTAGCATCGCCCGGATCGGCCGTCAACGCCGATTAGGGAACGGGCCGTAGCACGACGAAGCGCGGTGTCGCGGTGAGGAGCGTCTTCAGCTCGGAAAGCTCCGCGTCGAGATCTGCGGCCGTGCCCCGACCGCGAAACGCAGCCTCGGCCCAGCCACGGGCGCTCGACGTGCGGGCACGCGCGCTCAGATCGGCGGCATCGAGTCGAGAGAGCCAGAACGAGTCAGCGCGCCGCGACAGCTCTGCCGCGGCCTTCGCCACTCGGCTCTCGAGACCCGGCAGCGCGAGCTCGCTGAGCGAAAGCGCGACGGCAGCATGGGCGAGTGCCACGTTCGCGTCGCCATCCGCCCAGACCACCTGGCCCGCGCGCTGCGTCAGGACCTGCGCAAGCTCGTGCGCGAGTACCCGCGCCGCGATGCCGTGCGGCACCTTCGTAGTGCGGGGCGCTCGAAAAACCACGATCGCGCGCAGCGCGCTGACCGGGGCGCGCTCGCCCACGAGGCCCTCGGCCGCGGGGCCTGGCGCAGGGATCGCGCCCGGTGCGGAGCGTTCGAGAGCAGACACGCGCCGCGCTACGAAGCTCGCGACGATGTCCGGGCGCTGATCGAGGGCGAGGCTCACCGAGAGGCGGGCGCCGGCGAGCAGCTCGCGGTGAAGCCGGCGCAGGCCGACGGCGGTCACGTTGCTCACGCCCCACGGGGTGCCCCAGCTCGACACCCAGCCCGGGCTGGTCGGGGCTGCGGCGCGTGCAGCGAAGGCGCGCAGGATGGCACTCGGTTCGACGGAGAGCGAGCGCAAGAGGCGAGCGCGGGCGTCCTCGATGGCGCGCTGCGTGAGCGCCGGTCGGATCGCACAGCGCAACAGGGCATCCAGCGCGGGGCGCCAGTTCTTGGCGGGCGCCACGATCCGTGCGCCAAGGCCGGTGGCATCGACGAGCGGGGCGATGCGCGCATCGAGCGTCATGAGGCGTGCGTCGAGCTCGTTGCCGGTTGCGAAGCCGCAGCCATCGGCGATCAGCGTCGCGAGCAGCGCGGCTCGGCCTGGGCGATCCGCAGGATCGTCCGCGCTGCCGCCCGAGAAGCGCACGACGGCGGCCATCCAACGATCACCCCCGCGGCGCTCGACGACGATGTGCGCGCCGTTCGGAGCCGTGACGTCGGCATGGCTTGCGTCGGCGTCGCCTTCGGTTGCGCCGAGCGCGATCTGCTCGCCGCGCGCAATGGCTTGGCTCGCCGCCTCGCGCGTGGCCACGAGCCGAGCGCGACCTTGTTCGCTGTCCGGGTCGATGCTGTCCGCGCTGCGCAGCCGTACCGCGATCCCCATGGGCCATGGGCTCGTGACGGGTGCGTGCTCGCCGGCGCGCGCGCTCCATTGCTCTCCGAGCTCGCGCACCAGAGTGTAGAGACCGTCGTCGCGCGGCGGGCTCACGGAGCCGACTGTTTCGAGCTCCAGGCGCCGCAGATCGAACACGGCGCGCTGTAGGCGCTTGAGCGGCTTGGAGCCCGCGGGGATGCGCACGTGCAGCAGGCTGTGGCTGCGGAGCCGGGAAACTCGGACAGCCGCGTAGGGGTAGATCTCGCGAAACCGATGCCCCACCGAAGCCGCGCGCTCGGCATCCTCGGCCATGAGGGTGAAGGCCAGGATCGCGCTTTCGGCGTGTTCGACGCGCAGCTCAGGCCTTGGTTCGAGGGGCGGGCGTTCGAGGGGCGGGCGTTCGAGGGGCGGGGCGGGGACCGACCGGCGTCGAAATGGCGCAAAGGCGCGTGCCAGAGCCGCATCCGACACGTCGCCTGTCGCGATCAGCAGCGCGCGCTCGGGCCGTGCGTGTCGCTGCAGAAAAGTCTGAAGCGCCTGCGCCGTGATCAGGGGCTCGTCTTCTGCACGTCCGAGGGGGACGAGACCTGCGGCACGTTCGCCGAGCAGCGCGTACAGTGCCGCCACGTCGGCCTCCCGCTCGGCGTCGCCCGCGGCCCGGTTGCGCGCCTCTCGCAGGCGTAGCCGCAGCCGCGACGCCTCTTCCGCACTGACCCTGCCGAGGTCGAGGGCCGCGCCCAGCTCGCGCACGCAGCGCGCGAGGCCTTGGTCTGCGACACGGCACGTCTTCCGAAGCTCTGTGCTCTCGGGCTCGACGCGCACCTGGGCCTGCGCGCGCTCGGCGAGCAGCCAGCCCGCAGCCGTCGCGAGGCTCGTCGGGCTCGCATCACGTGACCCCACCTCGAGCCACAACGACACCACCGCAACCCCGGGGGTGGGGCGGGCAATGGCCAGGCTGCCTCCGGGTGGCAGCTTTGCGACGGCGCTCGGTGGGGGCAGAGGCCGCGATGGGATCTGCGCTGGGCGCGTGCACGCGAGCGATACGCACGCGGTGATCGCGAGCATCCACGGGGTCGACGGGCGGCGAGAGAAGCGAGACTGCATGGGGTGCTGCCGTGATGACGGCGCGACAGCACTCGCACGAAATGCATCCCGAGGCCAACCGCGAAGGGCTCAGCCCGGGCAGCAAGCTGGTACGTCGGCCGAGGCCCTAGGCCGCTGCCGACGACGCTCTGCCGTCCGCTGCGCGAGCCGTACGGTTTGCGTTCGAGAGCCACGCGTCGATGCGTGCCTCGTCGCGGGAGCTCAGGTTCTCGAAGCGCAGCGCGGTGCCATGGAGCAAGGCATCGAATGAGTCGTAGACGATCTCGGCCTTGGCGCGGATCGGTTCACATTCGCCATCGGGCAGCGGGATTTCGACCTCGACCAGGCTGCTGTGGCGCACGAACGAGGCAATCGGGCGCTGCATGTACAGCCCTGTGCGACTCAGGTCGGTGGCGGTGCACGGATGGCTCTGTCCCTCGATGTGCTGCTGAACTTGGACGGAAACCGGGGCTCTCGGGGCCCCGCGGCGCTCACTCGTGAAACTCATGTGGGCAATGTAGGATAGTGTGAGCGACCATCCAAGAAAGCGTGCGGATCACGCTGCGGCGAGCTCGTTGCGGCCGAGCGCGTGCTCCAGTCGGCAGCGGATCTTGTGCTTCTTGCTGTAGACGGTCTTGACCGAGATCTGCATCTGTTCGGCGATCTGCTCTGGCGAGCGCCCCTGCATGAAGAACAGTTCCACGAACCAACGGTCCTTGTCCGAGAAGCCCCGCAGGGTCTCCGACACGCGGCTCCACTCTTCCTTGGCCGCGAGGCGATGGAAGGGGTCGGGATCGACCGCGCTCACCGTCTCCGCCTCGATGGCGCTCGCCGTGACTGGTTGGCGCGACACCGAGCGCAAGTAGTCCCAGGCTGCGTTCGTCGCGAGCAGCGCGATCCACGTGCTGAGGCGGTGGCCGCGCTCGGGCTCGAACGTACGCAACTTGTGCATCTCGCGGTTGTTCAAGCTCATCAGGAGCTGCGCGTAGATCTCCTCGACGTCCGCGCTGCACAGCACCGATGAGAAGCGCTGGGTGACCTTGTGGATCGAGCGGTAGATCAGACGGTCGTAGCGTGAGTGAAACTCCCGCCAGGCCCGGCCTTCGCGGAGCAGCATGCGATCAAGCAACTCGACTTCGGTCCATTCGCTTCTGAGGGTCTGCACGGTCGTCATCGCTGGGGCCTCTTCGTGGCGGGGCGGCGGCGTCGTGCCGCTGCGTGGCTACGGGCCACCCCTCATGCACCCCACGTGCCAGCGATGGTTTCGAATGCTATATCGTTGATATCATACGGTTTTGTTCTGGGGCGACCGGGCCCTCGTAGCGTAACACTCAGCGTAACACTCGGTCCGCCGTGGCCCAGCGGGCGTCACACGCCCTGTAACACCCCGTTACGCTGCGATCGCCGAGAACCTTCCGTCCTTTGTGGCGTCAGGATGGGTAATGATCCCGAGCGTGCGCTGGTCTCACTCGCTGTCCCTGCTCTTCTCCCTGCTCGGCGCGTGCAGCGCTCGACAGGCTGCGCCCACGACGCCGGCGAAGATCGTGCAGATGGACACCCTGCGCATCGTCGCCAAGCACAACGAGCAGGGCAGCTACACCTTTGACAGCTACGACTCCGAGGATCTCTTTCTGCGCGCAAATGCCGAGCTCGATGCAGGCCAATGCGCCGCAGCGGTCGGCCTCTACGATCAGCTGCTCGCGGAGTTCCCGGGCAGTCCTTACATGTCCGCGGCCTTGTACAACGCCGGCCTGTGCCTCTCCCAGCTCGGACAGCACGAGGCTGCCCTGGGCCGTTTTCACCGCATCCTCAGCGAGCTCCCGACCTCCTCCGACACCAAACACGCGAGCTTTCAAATCGGCCACCTGAGCCTCTTGCTCGAGCGCTGGGAGGAGGCTCTCGCTGGAGCAGATGGGCTGCTCGCGCGCCCCGATCTCGACGTGGGCGAGCGTCTCGAGGCCATGGCGACGCGCGCCCAGGCCTTGCTGGGGAAGGGCGACCTCGGCACCGCGCGCAAACAGGCTCAGCAGGCGCTCAGCTACTATCGCACCCACCCCGAGCAGCAGTTTCCGGACGTGTACTTCGTGGCGGCGGCCAACTTCGTGCTGGCGGAGACGACGCGTCTCGAGGGGGAGGCCATGGCGTTTCCCGACACCAACGAGCAGGAGCAGCGCGCGGTGCTCGTGCGGCGCGCCGAGCTCTTGTTGGAGGCCCAACGGGAGTACTTCAACACCATGCGCTTCACCAACGCTCACTGGGCCGCGGCCGCGGGTCATCGTGTCGGCGCGATGTACGACACCTTGTGGCATGCGATCATGGCCGCTCCGGTGCCAGCCACGCTCTCCGCCGCGGCCAAGGACGTCTATCCCCAGGAGCTCGCCAAGCTCATCAAGCCGCTCTTGCGACACGCGGTGCGCTACTGGGAGCTGACGTTGATGATGGTCGAGCGCACCGGGGTGCAGACCGATTGGGCCAAACAAACGCGTGCCGATCTGGAGCGCACGCGCGCGCTCCTGCTTTCGCAGCCCCCAGGTGCGGGCGGTTTGCCGTCCGCGCCGCCCGACCCGGGCGCTTCCGCACCCGCCGTCCCCACTGTCGACCATCCAACTCCTTGACACCTTCCAACTCGTCGCCTACTTAAGGCGCCCTCGCGGTTCCTGCCGGAAGCGCGGTGTTGCGCCTGCCAGCCACAAGCTCGGGTCGACACTGCAGCCGACTCGACCGGGAGGACGAAAGCGCGGGGGAGCGTCGCGTCTTTCGGCTGGCGTAGCTCAATGGTAGAGCACCTGTTTTGTAAACAGGCGGCTGTGGGTTCAAGTCCCGTCGCCAGCTCAGCAGTCTCGCTGGGTCTCGGCGGGGTGAGCTTTGAAAAGTTGATTGATTCTGGAGGGGTTCCCGAGCGGTCAAAGGGAGCAGACTGTAAATCTGCCGGCTTATGCCTACGGTGGTTCGAACCCACCACCCTCCACCCCTCGCCTTTGTACGAGGTTTTCGCGGGATTAGCTCAGTTGGTAGAGCGTCAGCTTTCCAAGCTGAACGTCGTCGGTTCGAACCCGTCATCCCGCTCCGAGCGACAGATTCGCCCAGATAGCTCAGTGGTAGAGCACCTCCTTGGTAAGGAGGAGGTCGTGGGTTCAATCCCCATTCTGGGCTCTACGTCAAGAACAGCGCGCGATTGATT
>CAYNOM010000187.1:0-9924 GCA_964398415.1 uncultured Polyangiales bacterium
TCATCGAGCGCGGCCTCGGCACCGGCGTGCGCGACTACATCGGCGGCAACTGCACCGTGAGCCTGATGTTGATGGGGCTCGTGGGCTTGATCCGACAGGGCTGGGTCGAGTGGATCAGCAGCATGACCTACCAGGCGGCCTCGGGCGCGGGTGCCAAGCAGATGCGCGAGTTGCTCTTGCAGATGCGGGCGCTCGGCCAAAAGGCGGGCGCAGAGCTCGACGATCCCGCAGCCGAAGTGCTCGAGATCGAGCGCCGCGTCACTCAGGCGCTGCAGAGCGGCGACATCCCCACGCAAGATCTCGGTGCGCCCCTGGCCGGCAGCCTTCTGCCCTGGATCGATCGTGCGGTCGATGGCGGGGCGACGCGCGAAGAGTGGAAGGGATTTGCCGAGGCCAACAAGATCCTCGGCCTGTCCCCCGAGCTGCCAGTCGATGGCCTGTGCGTACGCGTGGGAGCCTTGCGCTGCCACTCGCAGGCGCTGACCATCAAGCTCAAGCAGGACGTGCCGCTGCACGACATCGAGCAAGCGATCCGCGAGTCGAATCCATGGGCGCGCGTGGTGCCCAACACCAAGGAAGACACGCTGCGCGAGCTGACGCCGGCCGCCGTCACGGGCACCCTCGACGTGCCCGTGGGGCGCCTGCACAAGTTGCGCATGGGTCCGACGTTCCTCGGCGCATTCACGGTGGGCGATCAGTTGCTGTGGGGCGCCGCAGAGCCCCTACGTCGCACGCTGCGCATCATCCTCGAGCGCTGAAGAGGCGGGCGGGCTCCGCTATAGCTCCCAGCCCACCCGCGCTAACCCGAAGCGAATCTTG
The DNA here is from genome assembly GCA_964398415.1 of uncultured Polyangiales bacterium. Taxonomy (GTDB): domain Bacteria; phylum Myxococcota_A; class Polyangia; order Polyangiales; family DASUME01; genus DASUME01. Next base: position 820 of record CAYNOM010000187.1, read on the forward strand.
CCGCGTAGGTCGGACAAGCTGCCTGACACGCGCGCGATGCTGCGCGGTGGCACGAGCACCACGACCTCGAGCCCCCGGTGACCCAGGATGCACGGCACCTTGTCGTGCACCAGCTCAGCCTGCTCGTCGGTCAGCTGGCTGCGCAGCATCGAGACGATGCGCACCTCGGTGATGTCTGGCCCCAAGGGCGCGTCGGAGGCGAAGGGCGACTCCTCGCTCACCTCCAGAAGGCCACTGCCTTCGCCGCCAAAACGCAACACCCCCCGGGCTTGGGCGATCACCGCGCCAACCGCCCCTGGATCGCCATCGTGTACGTACGTGAGTCTCTCGACTTTAGGCACCCCGCGTTTCCCCTCCCAGCGAGGATAACGCGGCCTGCGGCGGGGCTGACGTCAATTCCGCGCCCGAGCGCACGCGAACAGGTTTCAGTACGTCTCGCACACGAAGGCGCGCGCGTCGTCACATGCTGCGTCGTTCCAAAGACCGCCTTGTTGAATCTCCGCACAGTCTTCACCGGGCCCGGTGCAGATGCCCAACGTGCAGCTGCGTCGGTTGTTGGGCTCGCCGTCCTTCCAGCGCGTGAACGGCGCGGAGGGCCCCTGCGTGCTGCCGCCATTGCCGCGTGGAACCCAGAGCCAGTTGCCTTCGCTGTCCCGGTCGTTGTAGCCAATCCATTGGTTGCCCGCGCCCTTGACGAAGTCGTTCTCCTCCTGGCTCTCGATCACCACGAGATCGAGGCCAAGGGACAGGCAGTCCGCGCGCGCTGCGGTCCATGGCTTGGACGTGCCGCAAAAGAAGTACTCGTGATCGCCGAAGCTGCGATAGGTGCAGCCGCTCGGGGCGAGACACTCTCCCGAGCCGTTGCAGGCCTGCCCACCGGGGCAGGTCTTGCCACAAGCACCGCAGTTGGCAGCGCTCGAGCGCAGGTCGACGCACAACGTGCCGCACGCAGACAGCCCGGGCAGGCACTGCTTCGCGTCGCCCGCGTCAGGCGACGCACCCGCATCCGTGTCGTTCGCCGTCGCGGCATCGACGTTCGGTGCGCCTGCCTGCGCATCCCGCAGGTCATCCGCACCATCACCCGCTTCACCCGCGTCGAGGTCGCCGAGGCCAGCCTCCGCGGAGTCGGACGCCGTGCCTGCGCCCACCGCGTCACCGAAGGGTCCGCGCTCGGGCTCCGCCGAGCTCCGCGCACAGGCAGACGCGCTCCCCACGAGCGCCAAACACAAGCCGAAACGGCCGAGCCACCACCCACGTTGCGCCATGTCTCAACCACCCTAAGCAAGCGTGTGCGGAGATCTGGCGACGCCGCCCACGAACCGTACCCTCTGGTCAGATATCGCAATTTTCCCCTCTCACAGGAACACAAAACCACAGCCCGCACGAAGAAAGCCATGACCACGTGAGCTGCAATACAACACAGCTTGCTTGATGGGTGACTTGCGCGAGGCGTACCGTAGGCGGCGGAGGGGAAATGACTCGAGCTTGGGCGTGGGTGCTCGCTCTCGCGAGCTTACTGCTGGCGCAGGTTACGCGCGCAGAGGACGACGAGTATGCGCAGGAAATGGATGAAGAGGTGGACGGCGACGCGTCGACGAAGCCCACCTCGATCCCGGGTCCGCTCGCGTTGTTCGCTGGCGTGAGGCTCGGCTTCGGGGGCACGGCCGATTACGACCCGGGCGCCTCCGAGGACCTGGTCACCACCTTCGGCTTGCTGCAGGCCGGCGCAGACTACGTGGTGATGGACTATTTCGCCATCGGCGGCGAGCTGCGCCTCGCGCGCTGGGGCACCGATTGGACCGATGACCTCGGCTTCGGGCGAAGCTGGCTCATCGACTTCGTGGCGCGCCCCCGTGGACGCTACGTGCTCTCCCAAGTGCCCCTCGAGCTATACGGCACGCTGCCCATGGGCCTGAGCATCCCGGGCATCCACGACGATTGGAGTGCCAAAGGAAAGGCAGGATTCACGTTCGGCATCGGCGCAGGCGCCAACTACCCACTCACCGACACGTGGATGATCGGCGGCGAGATGATCTACCTGAAGCACTGGATCGGGCTCGAGAGCCAGGTGGTGAGCGGCGGAGTGCAGCCGGACCTGGATCTTTCGCTCGGCCAATTCAACCTGGCAGCCTACGTCTACTACGCGCTCTGAGCGCACACCCGCTCGCATACATCGGCCGAGCTCACGCGAGCGTCAGACGGGAGCGCAAAGGCGGGCAGGTGGAGAACGCGTTCAGGCTCAGCTCGTCGCGCGAGCCAGCCAGAAGGCGCTTCAGGCCCGCGTAGGCGATCATCGCGGCGTTGTCGGTGCAGCTCGCAAGCGGTGGCACGAACAGCTCGAAGCCGCGCTTCTTGCACTCCTCGGCGGCCATGGCACGCAGGCCGCGGTTGGCGGCGACGCCGCCGCCGAGCACGAGCCTCGGGATCTTCTGGGCCTTGCAGGCCGCAAGGCTCTTCGTCACGAGCGACGTGACCGCTGCCCGCTGAAACGAGGCGCACAGGTCGGCCTGCTCGGCCTCACTGCTTGGAATACCATGCTTTTTCACGTGCTGCGCGACGGCGGTCTTCAGGCCGGAGAAGCTGAACTCGAGGCTGTGCTTGTTGCGCAGGGGCAGAGGCAAAGGCACGGCATCGGGATCACCGAGGGCCGCCAAGCGATCGACGAGCGGCCCTCCGGGATAGCCGAGGCCGAGGAGCTTTGCGACCTTGTCGTAGGCCTCGCCCGCGGCATCGTCACGCGTCTGGCCGAGCAGCTCGATGTCGAGCGGACCATCGACGCGATACAACGCGGTGTGTCCGCCGCTGGCGAGCAGAGCGACGTAGGGAAAAGCCGGCGCGTGCCCAGGCTCGTCGTCGCGTCGCAGGTAGACGGCGAGCAGGTGCCCGACGAGATGATTGACCCCGACGAGCGGCAGGTTGCGCGACCAGGCGATGGCCTTCGCCACCTGCAGGCCCACGAGCAGCGCACCGACGAGGCCCGGGCCGTTCGTCACCGCGATGGCGTCGACGTCGGCGAAGCGACGGGGCAACACAGATACCGCGCGTTCCACCACATCGACCACGTTGGTCAGATGCGCGCGCGAGGCGAGCTCGGGCACGACCCCACCGTAGGGACCATGGATGGCGATCTGACTGGCCACGACGTCGGACAGCACCACGCCATCGTCGCGCACGACCGACGCTGCCGTCTCATCACAGGAGGATTCGATGCCCAGGACCAACATGGATCGTCACTTCAGCCGGAACACGCCAAAGTACTCGCGTGGTCTCGCGACACCGCCGGCCTCGCCCTCGGGCTCGGTAGGACAGGCCGTTTGCGTGCTCGGGGTACGTCCGAGAATGCGTACCTCGACGCGACCGTTCTCCAGCAGCGAGACGACCACGGTGGCGTCCTGCCCCGCCATCGGGCCTCGGCTCGGACGCGCCAGCAGGATGAAGTTGCGCAGCCGACTCGGCCCCGGAAAATCGAGCTCGCTGAGCTGATCGTGGGGCAATGCGGCCATGGGCTCGAGCACCGTGTCTTGAAACGTTCCGTCGTCGGTCGTGATGCGGTTCAGCTCCGACGCTGGCACCGCACCGAGTGGGGCGACCGCGCGCTCGGCATCGAAGCGCAGGGTGAGCCGCGTGCTGGCCGGAAAACAGCTACGCACGAAGTTGCCCGCGATGATGGGCCCTTCGTAGCTGCCGCGAAACTCGCTCAGATCACCACAGGCGGCTGCGATCAGCAGCAGCGCAGCGAAGAGCGGAGGCCGGGCGAAGGGGATGCGCACCGGCCAACGATAGCACTCGACTCGAGCGGTGCGACGCGGGTCGATCAGGCCGCGCGTCGACGACGCTGCAGAAGGGCCGCGAGCGAGACGAGGAGCCACACCGCAGATGTGCTGCGTCCCGTACCCGGCAGGGCACTGCAGCCGCTGTCGCCCTTGCCCTTACCCTTGCCATCGGCCCCCGCGCCCTCACCGGAAATCAGCGGGTCGGCCTTGGCTGCCTCGGGAGACAAGCAGCGTCCACCGTCGGTGCCGGTGCGCACGCACTCGAGGCCCGGGCCGCAGGCGGTGGCATCGGCGCAGAGGCGCGTGCAGGTGCCGGACGGCGCGTGACACAGGCCGCTCGCGCAGTCGTCGTCACCCTCACACGCACCACCCACCACGGACTTCTCCGGCAAACACAGCTGACCATTCGACGCGGGCTCGCAGCTGAAGCCCTCGCCGCAGGGCTCGTCGTCGCCGCACGCGCGCGTGCAGAACTCTCCCTTGCCGGTTTCGATGCAGAAGAAGCCCTTCGCACAGTCGCCGTGCTCTTGGCAGCTGCCACCAAGGCCCTGACGTGGTCCGCGCACGCAGACCTCGTCGCGGCAGTGGTGCTTGTCGTCGCAGTCGTCGTCGCCGCCGCAGGACGTAACGCAGTACTTCGTGCCACCGTCGTCGAAGCAGATGCCGGAGCGGCAGCCGCCGTCGTCGTTGCAGGGCTCATCCGCGCCCAACTTGCCCGACACGAGGTCGGCGTCGACGCAGCTTCCGCACTGGCCGCCCTGCGCGATGCACGCCTCACCAGCGAAGCAGTTGCTTTCGTCACCGCGACAGGTGACGAGGCAGCGCTTGTTGCCGTCGCCTGGGTCGGCGCAGAAGAGCGAGGCGCACTCGGCGCCCTGTTCGCAGGGCTCGCCGAAGCCCTTCTCGCCCACCTTACCCTTGATGCATACGCCCTGGCAGTCTTCGGTGCTGGCGCAGAAGTAGCCTGCGTCGCATCCGGTGTCGGGGCTGAGCGGATCGCAGGGACTGACGCACACGCGACCCTCCGGCGAATCCGCGCAGAGCAAGGTCGCACAGTCCATGTCGTCGCTGCAGGCCTCGCCGAGTTGGGCGCAGTCCTCGTCGATCTCGTCATCGCAATCGTTGTCGAAGCCATCGCACGACTCGACGCCGTCGCCCGAACAGTCTCCGGCGCGCTCGATGGCATCGCGGATGAGATCCGACCAAGTGTCGATGCGCTGATAGAAGCTGGCGCCGCCGCCGCAGTTCTGGGCTGTGCCAAAGCTGACGACACCGTAAGTCTCGCCGTTGGCGTTGATCAAAGGTCCGCCAGAGTCGCCCTGACACACCGTGCCATCGACCTGAATCGTCTGCGCATTGACGTCGCGGATGGTGGTCTCGACGGTGTACTTGATGCCCGTCTCACCGCGCGGAGTCTGACCAAAGCCCACCGCAGTGGCGCGCTTGCCTTCTTCATCGCTTGGATCGCCGAGCTTGATCTTGAGCGGTGTGACGCCGGGAGGAGCGAGCAGCGTGACCACGGCCACGTCATCACCGACGAGGTCTTGCACCCCGAACGCGCCGTCGGTGTAGGTACCGGGCGTCGCCACGATGTCCGCCACGCCCACGAAGCGCATGTTGCCGCCGAAGATGCGGTCACCGATGCCGATCGTGAGCTGATTGGGCAGAATCGGCGCGGCGGCGCCAGGCGCTTGCACGCAGTGCTTGGCCGTCAGCACCGAACGCTCGGAGACGATGGCGCCTGTGCACAGCCCCCCGCTGCCGCGGTTGATCAAGATCACCACGTTCTCGCGACCCGATTCGGCAGTGCCGTCGATGATCGGAGCGAACTTGGCAGCCAAGACAGGCTGGGCATGAGTAGCCGGATCAGGGGCAGCGCAGCCAGCAGCGGTAAGCAGGCCTACGAGCGTGGTTAAGGAAGCGGAAACGCGAGTGTTCACAACCGTTCGGGGCATAGCGGACGGTGTACCAGAGCTGCGTTCATTCGAGCAATGTAGGCAAAGATCACTTCAACCCGGCGTGTGTGTGCCCGCACGCGGAGTGCAGTGTGGTGGGGCGACGTCCGTCAGGGTTGTGTAAGCGCCGCGGTTGCACGACGAAAGCGATCCCTGCCGCGAACGTCGCCAGCCTCTGCGGCGAGCTCCATCGCCTCGCGATAGCGCTCCGCAGCCAGCTCACGACGCCCCGCAAGCTCGTCGATGCTCGCCAGCACCCCAAGCGCGGCGGCGGCAGTCGCGTCCCAGCCTCCGTCGCGCGCAAGGTCGAGCGCACGCTCGAGGTGTTCGTTCGCCGCTTCGACGTCGCCGAGCTCGACGAGTAGCTCACCGAGCTCCACCTCGACCTGAGCACGACGCGCCGAGTGCGGTTCGGCGGTCATCAGGCACTCGGTGGCCACGCGCAGCGCGTTGTGCGCGCCGAGCGTGTCGCCCTCGGCCTTGCGTACGCGCGAGATCGCCCACTGCGCGCGAGCCTCGAGCACCAAGTCGCGGAGCGTGCGCGCGAGCTCGGCTGCGAGGCCCAGCTTGCTCGAGGCCTCACGCGGCCGATCGCGACGCTCCGCCACGCGGCCGAGCAGCATCGTCATGCGCGCGCGCTCGAGGCTGCGCGGCCCCGCGAGCTGGAGCGCCTCGTTGAGCACACCCGCCGCGGCCGTCACATCGCCGCGCCACAACATGGCCTCACCGAGCTGACGACTGAAGCTCACGATCGCCGGGTCGAGCGCCTCTTCGCCCTTCTCCAGCATCTCGCGACGCGCGAGCTCGAGGCCGCGCCGAAACGCAAGCGATGCAACCCCTGGATCTCCACGCTTGAGCGCCTCTTGGCCCATACGCTCGAGAAGCACGAGCGCAGCCATCACATCGCCTGCGCGAAACGCATGCTCGGCCCGCACCTCGAGGGGCTCGCCCTTTTGACTTGCCCACTCGAAGGCGCGCGCGTGCAGCGCCTTGCGCGTCTCGGCAGGAATGGACGCAGCGACCATGTCCCGAAGGTAGTGGTGCGCGAACGCGTAGCCGCTCTCGGTCTGCTGCAAGAACCCGTGCTTCGTGAGCTTCGACAGCACCGATAGCTCTTCGCTCAACACGAGATGGCTCAGGGCCTCGAACGGCATGCTGTCGCCACACACGGAAGCCGCCTGCAGCACGCGCCGACCGACGATGTCGAGCGTGTCGAGCCGACGCATGATCACGTCGGCGAGGCTCGGCAGCTCGCGCTCGCTCTCGCTCGGTTGCCACTCGAGAGCGCGCAGCTGCTCGAGATACAACGGCATGAGCCCATCGGGATGGCGACCCAAGAAATCGCGATCGACGCGGCTGATTTCGTGGGCGTGCGCAACCGCGAGATCGGAGAGCACGAGCTCGTGTCCCTTGAAGCGCAAGGAAAGGGGCAAAGCAGGCTGTCCCGAAACCACGATCATCAGCGAGGCGGAGGGATGGTGCTGCTCCAGCACGGCGAGCACTTCCGTGGTCAGGCTGTCGCAGCGATGCAGGTCGTCGACCGCGAGCAGGACGCGTCCACGCGAGGAGCGTGTAGCGGCCAACTCGACGGCGCGCGCGAGCGCAGCTGCGACGGCCGCGTAGCGGGGCGAGCCCTCCACCCCGGGCATACCCTCGGGTGACAACAGCTCGCGCATGCCCGCAGAGGCCACGCGATCGGGCCACAGAGAGTCGTCTTCGGCGAGCTGGCCCAGCTTCTCGGCTGGCACGTTGAGTAGATTCGAGACGGCGTGTCGAACCGCGCCGTAAGCGACAGGCGCGCCACTCGCGTGAGGTCGAGCCTCGGCCACCACCCAACCATCACGATGGGCCTGGGCACAGAGCTCCGCCAAGAGGCGCGTCTTGCCCACGCCGACGGAGCCGGTGACGTAGACGATGCGCGGTGTGCGACTCACCTCCGTGAGCTCACGCTGCAAATCGGACAGCTCGCGATCGCGCCCGACGAGCGGCCTTCCACCCGCGGGCAGCATCGACGCAAGGCCAGCAATCGCGCCGCTCGAAAGTGCCGCGAGGCGATGGCCGCAGTCGCCGCAGAACGCGCGCTGCTCCTCGTTGATCGCACCGCACAGCGGGCAACGAATGCCGTCGGCGATGGTGATGCGCACGGCCGAGCGTGCACGCCTGAGGGCGCGCGCCATGTCCTCGGCGTCGCGGAAGCGCTCGTCGGGTGCTTTCGCCAGCGCACGCAGCACGATCTCGCTGAGCGCATCGGGAATCCCGCGATAGGGCGCAACCTGTGACGGATGGGGCGGAGCCTCCAACACGTGCCGCGTCATCACCTTGGAGGGCGTGTCGTCGATGAAGGGCAAGCGCCCCGTCATCAACTCGAACAAGACGACCCCCAGCGCGTACAGATCGCTGCGCCCGTCGGCCTCGAGCGCCCGGGCCTGCTCGGGAGCCATGTAGTCGGGCGTGCCCGCCACCAAGCCCTGCGCCGACTCGATCGAATCGGTGCCACGGATCTTCGCCAGGCCGAAATCGACGACCTTCACGAGATCTGTGCCGCTCCGAAGACGCTCGATGATGATGTTCTCGGGCTTCAGGTCACGATGCACGACACCGCGCGCATGGGCCTCGCCCAAGGCACCACACACACCGATGCCGATGTCGACGATGCGTGACAGGGGCAGCGGCCCCTCGTCGTGCATCAGGCGCGCGAGATCCTTGCCGCGCAGAAACTCCATGACCAGGTAGAGGATCCCGTCGTCGGTGCGCCCGAAGTCGTAGATGCTCACGCTGTTCGGATGGTTGAGGCTGCTCGCGGCGCGCGCCTCGGTGTAAAAGCGGCTGATCGAGTCGCGATCTTCGAGCAGGTGCCGGTGGACGACCTTCACGGCCACGACCCGACCGAGCGCGCGCTGCTCGGCGCGATACACGCGCCCCATGCCGCCCACACCGACGAGCCGCTGGATCACGTATGCATCGGCGATGACGCGACCGATGAGAGCGTCGCCCGCCTGGGTGTCACTCACCGCATCCTCCTCGAGCCCCCACCGAAGCCGATACTACCAAACCCGCGAGGCGAAGGGTCAGTGCTAGGGTTTGGACATGGCATTCGTGGCTCGCCTCGGCACCTTTCTGACGCGTGTTCCCCTGCGGGTGCGCGTCGTGGTGCTCGGCCTCCTGAGCTGGCTTCTGTGCGCCGCGCTGCCCGCGCTGCACCGCCCCGCGGGTCTGTCGGCGCTCGACGTCCTGCTCGTCCTGCTCGCCCCGGTGGTGCTGGGCGTGGCAGCGAGGCTCGAAGCGACGCAGAAGGCCTTCGCGCCCTATGCGCTGTTGACGGCTTTTCCGGTCGCCCTCGCGCTCGCGACGAGCCGCATCGATCACGATGCCGCCCT
>CAYNOM010000188.1:0-9909 GCA_964398415.1 uncultured Polyangiales bacterium
TCGAAGGGCACGCGCCGGCGCTCCCTCAGCAAGTCGACGAGCTCGCTCATGCGCTCTTGAATCGTCACGCGCTCGGCCGTGATCTCGCGCGCGAACTCGGCATTGGCGCGCTTGAGCACCCGATTGAAGGCGTCGAGCAGCGAGAACAGCGTCATGCCCCCGAGCGGCGCGACTCCCTCGGCCTTCTCGGCGGGTGCGCCTCGCGTGAAGACGTCACGCCCGGCGAGGCCGCGGCTCGCGAGCTCCTCCGCGGCCGCCTTGTACTTCTGGTACTCGAGCAAGCGCCGCACCAGCTCCTCGCGCGGGTCACCCATGTCCTCGGCAGACTCGTCGTCCTGATCCGTCGGCGGAGCAGGCAGGAGCATCTTCGATTTGATGTGCGCGAGGGTCGCCGCCATCACGAGGTACTCGCTCACCACGTCGAGCTGCAGCGTCTGCATCAGGCTCAGATACTCGAGGTACCTCTCCGTGATGAAGGCGATGGGCAGGTCGAGGATGTCGAGCTCGTGATCCTGGATGAGGTGGAGCAAGAGGTCCAAGGGCCCCTGGAACGCAGGCAGCTCCAGCCGGAAAGTCGTGTCGACTGGCTCGCTCGTATCCATGGATCTAAGGGGCCCGTCTAGTGCTGGAAGGTGCCCGTGTCAAACGCGCCCGGTTGCCCACCTCTCGCCCCATGTAGGCGCGTAAATTCGCGACATCACAGGACAGTTTTCGAGCTAACATGAGCTTTGGGCGCGCGCCTTCGGGTGTGCGGAGGGGTGTTCCTCCATCACGAAATGGGGCGTCGAAGCACGTGGCGAATCAGGCGTCAGACGGCAACTCGAAGGGCGATGACTCGAGCTTCAAGCTGGGGGAGCTAGACCTCGGCGCAAAGCCCGCCCGCGGCCCGGCGCGACCGGCCCGCTCACCGTCGCAGCAGATTCCGGCCATCGGCGGTCTTGCACCCAGCGATGCAGGACGTCGCAGCCAGAGCGCGCAGCAGCCCGCGCAGGCGCAGGCCGAATCCGCCCAAGCCCGGGCGCACGCCGAATCCGCCCAAGCTCGGGCGCACGCCGAGGCCCAAGCCAAGGCGCGGGCACAGGCTCAAGCCCAGGCGGAAGCTCAAGCCCGAGCGCGGGCTCAGGCCCAGGCAGCGGCCCTGACGCGAAAGCCCGAAAATCAGCAGGGCGCGGCCACCAAGGTCGCGGGCGGCGGTCAGGTAGCAGCGCTCGACGTCGATCCGGCCGAGGCGGGGCTTGCGCTCGAGCTCGACCTCGACCGCGGGCCGGTCAAGCAGGGCACGCCAGCCACCCAAGAGCCGGGCGCTTCACACCTGTCTTTCGGCGACCGCGGTCTGGGAGATGGCTTCGGCGACGAGCGAACGGGCCCACTGCTCGAGCTGGCCGAGGTGGCCCCAGTGGCACCAGGCGGTGTGACGGGAGGGCGTGCGGAGGGCAAGGACGAGGCGAAGCGGTCCGCCGCCGCGGTGGTCGAGCTGGCGGGCTATGGCGACATCCCCGGCGGCCCGATCGGCGCGGTGCGCTACGCCGTCCACGTGGCCCGTCGCGTGATGGTCCTGCGCAAGGAGCGCGAGAAGGCTCGACTGGACGCCGTGGGCCTCGAGGCCGACCTGAACGCCGCGTTCGTCGACATGGGCAAGGAGCTCATGACGCTCCAGACCGACCCCGTGCTCGCGCCCCTCAGGAGCAAGATCGCGGCGGTGATCGAAGCCCAAACCAAGGTGTCTTCAGCCGACCAGAGCATGGCGAAGACGCGCGAACAAAACCAGCTCGCGCTCGCCGAGCTCGACGAAGAAGCAGCCAGGATCCGCGTCTCGCTCGAGCCCTACCTGCAAGCTGAGCAAACGGCGCTCGATGCCCACAAGAAAGCCGAAGAGGAGCTCAAGCGCGCGCAAGTGCAGCAGCGCCGTGTGGAGATCGAGCTGCGCGCCCTCACCGAGGCGAAGTCCGTGCAGGATCCAGCGCGCGCGGCCGACCTCAACGCGGCGCTCGAGCAGCGAAAGCAGGCCGTCATGCAGACGAGCGCCATCGTGCAGCAAAAGGCGGGCGCACTCGGACAGGCGCGGCGCGAGCTGGCGCTCCAGAAAGGCGCCCTGGACAGCGTCGAAGACCGCAAAAAGCGCATCCTGGACGACGCCTCGAAGAAAGAGGCCGAGGTCGAGAAGCAGGCGAAGGACGCCGAGGGCACCCACGCTACCGCGCTGCGCGCCCTTGCCGAAAACGCGCGCGAGCTCGAGCTCGCGCAGAAGCACGCCCCCGAGCGGCTCGAGTGGGTGGTCGAGATCGAGCAGGCCGTCGCGGACGCGCACCTCGTCGTCAAGCGCTACGACAAGGCGCTCACGCTCTACGACCGCCCCACGGTGGTGCGTGGCGCAACCTACGCAGGAAGCGCCGCGCTTTTGTTTCTGGCCTCCGTGCTCGTGCTTCTGCTGAGCTGACTTACAGCGCGGAGAGCACCTCGAGCACCTTCTCGACGTGGCCCTTGACGCGCACGCCCGGGAACACCTTGCGCACGACCCCCGCTTCGTCGATGACGACCGTGGTGCGGAGGATGCCGGTGATCTTCTTGCCGTACATCAGCTTCTCGCCCCATGCCCCGTACTTTTCGAGCATTTCGCCGTCCGGGTCGGACAAGAGCTCGAAGCCCAAGCCGTGCTTGTCGATGAACTTGCAGTGAGAGGCGATCGAGTCCTTGCTCACTCCCACCACCACCGCACCGTGCTCGGCGAGCTGTGCGCTCGCGTCGCGAAAGTCGATGGCCTCGGTGGTGCAGCCAGGCGTGTTGTCTTTGGGGTAAAAGTAGAGCACGAGCTTCTTGCCGGCGTAGCTCTTGAGCGTGCGCTTTCCCCCGCCCGACGATTCGAGCGAAAACGCTGGCGCCTTCTTGCCTTCCTGCAGCATGTCCAAACCTCGCAAAGTCTGCTTTGAAGCGAGCAGGACCACGAACCTCGCACGGTGTCAAACGGGCGCGTGCGCCGCAGAAGTGCGTGAGGGTGTGCCGAGGCGCGGCAAGGCGCAGATCGTCCTTCAAAACAGCGACAAATGGCCTCGAACGCCCGTGCGGTCCGAGGCAGAGCGCGTACGATCGACAGCTGATGCCTCACTCGAACACGCTGCTCCTGGCACGATTGTCGTCGCTGTGTGCGTGGCTCTTCGTCGCACTCGCTCTGTCGACCGCGAGCGCCCAGGAGTCGGGCGCTCCGACCCCACCTGAGGGCCTCACCCCCTACGACCTCGAGGGTGCGCGCTCGCTCGATGTGCTGACTGCCCTGGCCCAGCAAGCCCATGAGACGAGCGACCCGCGCGTCAAGCGCGAGCTCGGTTTCGTGCACGCAGCGGCCCTCACCGACCTCTGGATCATCGCCCAGCAGACGCAACAGGTCAGCCTGCTCGCGCGCGTCTCAGACAGCCTCGGTGTGCCCCAGGTCGATGTCCCAGCGCGGCTCGAGAGCACGCTCATCGCTGTGCAAGATGAGGTGATCTTGGACATCGTCGACGACTGCATCCTCGCCTTGCGCGCGACGACGCCCCAGTCGCAGCTGCGCGCCGAGAAGCTCGCGACCGCCACGGGCGCGCGCGCCAGCGTGGTGTTCGTGCACGCGATCGCAAGCCGCGTGGCCTCCGAGCCTGATCTGCTCGCGCACCTCGCAGCGTGGGGCGAAGACCCCTGCAAAGACGCAAACGCGTGTCCTGCGCCCTACGCGCCCTTCGATGCGCGGGGACGCCGCGCACTTTCACTGCTCCAGCGAGCGCTGTCCGTGGCCGCGACGCTCAACGCCTCACCCGGCAAGGACCCATTCCTCGCCGCCATTCGGCCCCAGCTCGAGCGCGACCTCGCCGTCTTGCGCACGACGGTGCTCGCGCCGAACGGTCGCCTTGGCCGCGATCTACGCACCGTCGAGGCCACGGCGGAGGGTGGCACAGGGCCGGCCGACGTGGTGTTGCTCGTCGAGAACGGAAAGGCGCGCATGGGCTTCGTGCCCCGTGTGCGCGTCGACGAAAGCGGACACCTCGAGCTGTACGCCCAGGGCGAGCCGATGTTGCCCGCGACCCGCAGCATCGAGCTACCCGCATCCTACCCGCTCTACGTGAAGTCAGTCACACAGCTGGTCGAGGCGCTGCAGCCCATGTCCGGTTCCACGGGCGAGCTGCGCATCGCCGTCGGCTCCGCACCAGACGCCCCGGCCCACCTGTGGGCCCGCTCGGTGCTTTCGGCACAGCGAGCCGGCTTCAAGCGCATCGCGATGCTGGCCGTCGATGCACAGCGCGCCATGCGTACGGTGGATGTCGATGTTTACGGCCCACTCGAGGCTGCCGAGGTGGGGCCTCGCGACTTGAACGTGATCGTGCGACTCGGCGGCTTCACGGTGAAGCGGCAGGGCCCCTCCGTGACCATCCCCCGCGTGCAGCACGAGACGGGCTTTCGCTTCGACTACGCCACGCTCCTGCAGCAGGCCGCTCCCGGCTCTGCGCGCAGCGCCAAGCTCAGCTTCATGGCCGACGTGGCCGCAGACACGCTCGCGGAGACGGCCTTCAAGGTCGCGCCCGTGAAGAGCGCGCTCACCGTCGTGTTGCCCTGATCGAGCGCGTCAAGAGGCGCTCACCCCTACCGCTGTACGGCATCTTTTTGTCGGCACCGCACCCACCCTGTAAGCGGCCTCGCCGACGCGCGCACCGAGTGCGCCAACTCACGGAAAACCGACACTTTTCCTCCGTTTCACCGAGCCGTTTGGGATAGAAGCCCCCTTGCGCAGTTGCTGGGCACAGAGCCCGTTCGCGGTGAGGGAGGATGACTCGATGCGTAAGTTGATGTGCTTGATGCTGGTGCTTTCTGGAATGTCTTTCGCCTGTGGTAGCGATGGCGGTGACGACGACAAAGGCACCACGATGGACCCCGCCACCGGCAACGGCTCTGGCAACGGCGGCGACGGCTCCGCCGATGGCGACGACAACGGCGGCGGGATCGAGATCCCTGGCGAGACGTCTGGCGGCGGCGAAGCCGAAGACAAGTACCCCGAGTGCCCGCGCGAGGACATCGCCGCGGAGTTCCCGGGCTACAACGGTGAGGGCGGAGCCATCACCATGACCCAGGCCGACTTCATGGCCTGCCAGCAGAAGTGCGGTCAGAATCAAAGCTGCTTCACCGAAGAGAACTGCCCCGGCCTCGACGCCTTCAACGCTTGCGCGAACACCGAGATCCTCGTCTGCTCGGCCAAGTCGGGCGGCGAGTGCCGCGGCGAGTACGAAAACCTCGTGTGCTGCGCGACCGAATTCATGTGCGCACCGGACGACTCGGCCTGCGTGCAGGGCAACTGCGGCGTCGAGATCACGGGCATCCAGAACTGCATCCAGAGCGACATGACGTGCCTCGGCAGCGCCCTTGCGGCTTGCCTTGCGGCGCCAAGCACCGGCGACGCGGCCACGACCCCCGGCAACGGCACGGGCACCACGACGCTGGCCCCCGAAGCCCTCACGCAGATGCTGAAGAACCTCGGCACGCTCAACTGAGCCGCTGAGCCCCAGTCAGCTCGAAATCAAAGCCCTGCTGAGCCTCGCGCTCGGCGGGGCTTTGCTCTCTTCTGCGTGAGAAAACCCGCGTGGGCTGTTGACGTCAACCGGCGACCCAGTTACGCCACGCCGACCAGGCGCGGGCCTGGAAGCAAAGGGGGGTCGCCATGTGTTCATGTACGAACTTGAACGGCGCTCCGCCCGTGTCCCGGAGGAATTAGCAGATGAAGAAGCTCAGTCTCGCAGTGACCGTACTCGCTCTCGCCGCCGTGGGCTGCGACGACGACAGCAGCACGCCCAAAACCGACGCCGGCATGGACAGTGGCCAAAACACGATCCCCGACGCGAACGGTGGCGAGCCCGACCCCTTTCCGAGCTGCGATCGCGACGCTGTCGACGCTTATCCGGACGAGCACACGGCCGACGATGTTTGGAGTCTCGAGGAGTTCATGGCCTGCCAGACGAAGTGCGGCATGGACGAGGCATGCTTCACCGATGCCAACTGCCCGGGACTGGACGGCTTCGACACGTGCTTCAGCAACGTGGTCACCGCCTGCCTCACCGCGAGCGATGGCGACTGCCGCACCCCGTGGGAGAACACCGACTGCTGCTCCCAGGCGAACAACTGTCTGCCCGAGGGCACGACACAAGCCGCCTTTGACATGTGTATCGCGGACAACTGCCAGAAGTACGTGGACGACACGCGAGCATGCTTCGATGAGCAGATCGACTTCAACGCGCAAATCGTGGACCCATGCCTCAGAAAGACGATCGAGACCTGCTTGCCAGCAGGCGGCGGTATGGGCGATGCCGGCATGGGAGACGCTGGCATGAATGACGATGGTGGCACCTCCACGAAGAGCCTAATCTTCGGACTACCCGAGGTACTGCTGAAGCGACTCAAGCTCGCCCCGACGCCTCGGGTGCGCTGATCGGGTCGGTCGCCCCATCAAGACTGCTGCGATGGGGCACGGCCGTCCACCACGATCTGAAGTACGCGTCAGATGCCGACGGAGGGACGCTTGACGAAGCTGAGAACGCTCTGCGCCACTGCAATCGGCTTCGTAGTCGCGGCGTCGGCCTGCGAAAACTACGTCGACACCGACGCGGGCGATGCCCCGGGGATTGACGCGCAGGTGCCTCCGCCCACGTGCAACCGCGATCAGGTCAAGCCCGCAGCCGGCTACAACAAGGACCCCGTCTGGACGTCGGCCCAGCAGATGGCCTGCAGCACCGCCTGCGGTACGGTACCCGCGAACGAGTCGGAGCAGTGCGTCAAAGACAACTGCCCCGACTACGACAAGTTCAACGCGTGTTCGAACAGCGTGCTGCTCAACTGTCTCACGAGCAGCGGCGCCGCCTGTCGGGGCCCGTGGGAGACCTACGTCTGCTGCTCCGAGGCCAACGATTGTGGGGGCGCGGAGACTCAGGAAGCCTTCGACGCCTGCATCGAAAGCAACTGCCAAGATCGCATCGACGCCGTAGGCGCGTGTGTCGATGAGACGATCGACCCGACCGCGCAAGAGCCGCACCCGTGCATTACAGAGGTTGCGAACCGCTGCATCAAGGCGGACACGAACCTCGACGCCGGTGCGGAGGACGATGCCGGCGCAGACGGCGGCACGAGCACGAAGAGCCTCGGTCTCGTGGATCCGGCGCTGCGCAGGCTGCGCGGCGCAAGCCTTCGCACCATCGCCATCGCTCGTTGAGCCACCCGCTCACGGCTAACGATGTTCCGCATTGCGCTCAGACGGACAACGGCGGTCACGCTCCACCGCCGTTCCACACTCCCACCTTCGCGACCACGACGTTCATGTCGAGTCGAGCGACAACACCCTGACGCATTCGGCATGAACAGCCGGAGCACCATCTGACTTGCTCAACATACCGACGACCTCCACGAAATCACCCGCCCGTACTGATTCCACGCGCGACAGGACTCGTCCTCGCAGTCGAAACGGAAGTGCAGCAAAGTCGACGCCCTCGGAGCCCTCGCGCACAGCCTCTTGGTGTCCACTGATGTCTGGGTCATCCAAGCGAACGCGGAATCTGGATCGGAGGGTCTCCGACTCCAGAATGATTTCTGCCTGGTCCTCCACAGCGGCGACCGTATACCAGTCCTCGTCGCCCCCTTCGGAGAGCCAGCTTCGCCGGCGGAAAGTGATTCTATACCAGCAGCAAGGTTCGCCGAACACGGGTTCCTTCAGCTCCGAAACACATCTCACTCGCCCGGTCAGTCGAACGGCGCGCCCCACAGCCCAGTCAACCCTCTCCAGCTCCGCCTGAGTGAGTGAAACCGCAGTCGCAAGCAGGCGCTCCCGATCGCTTCCTTTCCAGGCACCGAGAAGCCCCCACAGGCCCAGGAAAGCAAGTAGAGCGGCAACAATCGCCACTAAGCTCGCATCGAGCCAAGAGGCCGTTGCGATCAGCCCGGCGGCAACCATGATCGCCCCTAACTCTGCCGCAAACGGAGGCGTACGCGAGTACCTAACCTTCATGTCGGCTGTCGATCAGCGCGCCCGCACGTGGGAGGGCGTGGCCTCGCCCCCCGAACTAGAGGCCCCCTCCGGCGGCTTGGTGCCACTCAAATCCAAGGAGCGCAGGGCGTAGTAATCGAGAGTCAAGTTCATCCCCTTACTTAGCACCTGGTAGCCGAGACCGCCCCGGCCTCCCAAGCGCTGTCCCAAAGGTGTGTTGAACAGGAGCTGGAGAGGAACACTCTTGGCTCCCTTACCCAGCGAAGAAAGCACGAAGGCGTTCGCTCCTTCCAGCGGATCACTACCGCGCAGGCCAGCCCGCCCCATGCCAAGCACAAACATGGACGGTAGAAGGACAAGTTGCTGCATCCCAAAGTTCATCCCCTTCTCGCGCCAGGGCATCGACCAAGCCAGCGGATATCGCGTCAGAACGAGGCGCGTGAGTGAACCGCCAACCATCCCGAGGGCCGTCTCTCCAGCAAAGGCAGCAATGCTGTACCTTGCCCAGTCCGTCCCATGCTGTTTGTACTGCGAGTAGAGGTTGAAACCACCCGCCAGGCCTCCGGCGAACAAGGTTGCGGAACTCATGGTCGAGTACGCGGCCCATCCGCTCAGCCCCATGACGGAGACAGCGTAGGGGGCACCGGGGAGCGCGGCCGGCGCAACCGCCGCAGTGAGTCTTTCCGCATTCGCGGCCGCACGCCGACTCACTCTCTCGTTGGAGTTCGCGAGCGCTCCCGCACCACTGAGCCGAAGTCGCTCGTCAACGGAAAGCCGGCCTCCTTCGACCGGCACCGCCTGCTCGCCGCTTGAGTCCACCCACAACATTGGATTGTTGCGCGCGTAGGCGTACAGGTTTGCCTCGAGCAGACTAGCAACGAGCTTGCTAGGCGACTCTCCTAGGTAGCGATCAGGGGTCAGCCAGCGCCCAAGCTCGGGGGCGTACTCGCGCGCACCCATGTGGACGAGGCCGACGTCGAGGAGGTCGTTGCGTTGACCCGCGAAGCCGCGAAGCGGCTGCATTCCGAGTCGCTGCTCGAGCTCACCATAGGGCCGGAAGCGCTGGTGCGTGTCGAGGTTGCCGAGACCGTCCGTGATGTGCGTGGTGGTGCCCAAGTGATCGCTGTGCACGTAGCGCACGAGCGTGCGCGGCCCACCCACGCGGGGCCCACGTTCGCCAAGGCCCAGCTCTTCGGGAAGACCCTCCCAGGCGACGGCGAGGTCCGCCGGGTTGAAGTCGGCGCTCCCATCGTTGTTGAGGTCCATGTACTCCGCGGGGAGGGGCTGCTTTAGTGTCGTCTCCCCTCGCTCGCGCGCGGCGACGTACGATTCGAGCTCGTCGAGCAGGAACAGGTCGACCTCGAGCCCGGGCGAGCGGCGCACCTCAGCACCGTCCAGAGGCGAGCCAACCTGCCAGATCTCCTCGCCGTTGCGTATGGAGAACCCGTCCGAGATCAGGCGTTCTGACTGGAGCACGTTTCTGTCGCGATCGCGCACCACCGTGATGCGGCGCCTGCCCGACTCGTCGTAGTGGTGCTCGATGGTCGTGCCATCAGCAGCCTTCGCGCGGATCAGGTTGCCGGCAGCATCGTAGGAGAGGTCGTGGCCTCGGTACTGCGCGAGCTGTCCAGCGTTGTCATAGGCAAAAAGGGAACGTTGCGCGCCCTGGTCGAGGCGAGCAAGACGCTGCGGGCTGCCGGTCAGCGATTCGTCAAACACGTACGTCGTGATGGCGGGCTTGGGGTTACCCCCTCGCGTCACTGCCTTTCCAACCAGATTCTGCAGGCCATCGTACGCGTAGCGGTGCGTGCCCATGAGCGGATCGTCGTAGCTAGCTTCGACGAGCTGCCCGGCGTAGTCGTACTCGAAGTGCGCCCCCAGCCGCGGCTTGCCAGCTGCCATCGGGCCTTGATCCTCGATCGACG
>CAYNOM010000189.1:0-9902 GCA_964398415.1 uncultured Polyangiales bacterium
GGAGCGCCTTCTCGACGACCTCGTCGGCCGTGATGCCCGCGGGGCTCGCAGTCAGCGCGCGCTCGATGAGCGCTCGGGTGGGATCGTCGCCCTGCGGCGCGACGGGTGCCTGCTCCACGGGCGCGATGGTCTGCGCCTCGGCGGTGGCGAACGTCGCAATGCAAGACGAGAGCACAAGCAGCGCCCAGCGGCTTTTCGGACCGACTTTCGCGTACGCTAGATTCATCTCGAGCCTGGCATGTTGATTTTTCAACGATATGATGGTGTCGAGGCAGCGGGTCAAGGAGTTACGGGGCTCGCGGCAAAGCAGCCATCATGACGTTGTCTACGCTGGGGCATCGGCTGGACCCAAACGGGCCATTCTCACGAGAGGCAGGCGAGGCCGCATGAGCACGGAGAACTATCGCGAGATCTCACTGCTCATGGGTCGCATGCGACGGCTCGGCTCGCTCGCGGCCAATCAGCGCCTTTCTGTCGTGGGAAGCAGCCTCTACGAGTACAAGGTGCTGCTCCGGCTCGTGCACGACACCGAGGTCGCCCAGCACGAGCTGGCCTTCGATGCGGCGATGGACAAGGCCGCCGTGAGTCGTCTGATCCGCACACTCGAGGCCCAAGGCATCGTCAGCGTGCGCGTTCACCCATCCGACAGACGCCAGCGGCTCGTCAAGCTCACCAAGAAGGGCCGCGCCAAGGAGGCGATGCTCGCCCCCATCCTCGACGAAGCCCTGGCCCCGTTCATGGGTGGGCTGACCGAGCGCGAGGAGGCCGAGTTTCTACGCCTCTTGCGCAAGGCCTGTGATGCCTGCACGCGCGCAGCGAGCGAGCCCAAGCCCGAGCCACGTGTCGCTCGCAAGCCGCGACGCTGAACGGGTAGCCACAGCCTCGCTGGCCTACCCGTCGCGCCTCGGAAGCTAAGGGCTGCGTGGCGGCAGCTGTGATGTTAGCGTTCGTGGTGGGGACGAGCAGCCTTGGAACGTGAGCGGCACAGCATACCCGCGCCAGCGCACACGGTCGTACTCGTCGACGACGATGCCGCCACGGTGCGCACCATGTGTCGGGTGCTGCAGCGCATGGATATTCGCTGCGAGTGCACGAGCTCTGCGATCCAGGCGGTCGAGCTCGTGCGCACCCTGCAGCCCGCGGTGCTGCTCGCCGACTTCGAGATGCCCGAGCTCGATGGTCTGACACTACTCAAACGGGCAGGCCTCGACTCGCCGAGCACGGTGCGCGTGCTGATGTCGGCCCACACGGACGTGGGTGTGCTCGAGCGCGCGTTGAACGAGGCCCACGCGGAGTACTACCTCGCGAAACCCTTCGAAGCCGCGGACATTCGCCGCGTCATCACCCGCGCCCTCGAGCGAAGTGATCGCACACGGCGGGGTGAGGCCCTCCTCGCTTCGACGTCTGCCGAGCGGCTGCAGCTCGACGTGATCGCGCGCGCGCAGCGCCAGGTGCTCGAATCCAAAGACATCCACCTCGTGTTCGAGAGCTTGCTCGACGGGGCGCTCGAGGTCACCGGCAGCAGCTACGGGTTCATCGGCGAAGTGGGCCAGGCCGTGGGCGGTGCGCCCTACCTCAAGACCCTCGCCGTGAGCAACCTGGCGTGGAACGACGCGACGCGCCGATCCTACGACGAGCACGCGCGGGAGGGGCTCGAGTTTCACAATCTCGATACCCTGTTCGGCGCCGTCCTCAGCACCAAGCAAGTGGTGCTGAACAACGATCCAAGCGCAGATCCACGCGGCCTCGGCGTGACGGGCGGCCATCCCGAGCTCGACAGCTTCCTCGGCATCCCCTTTCTCGAGCGCGGAGAGCTCGTGGGCATGGTCTTCGTGGCCAACCGCCCCGGCGGCTACAGCCCCGAGCTGGTGGCGAGTCTGTCGCCGTTCATTCAAACCTGCACCACGCTCGTCAGGCGTGACGCCTCCGAACGAAAGCGAGCGGAGGCGGAAGAGCAGCTCGCCCACGAGAGGCTGCGCTTCGAGGCCACCTTCGCGGCGAGCCTCGATGGCCTCGTGATCGCCGACAAAGACGGACGCATCCTGCGCGCGAACCCCGCCCTGTGCGAGATGTTCGGCTTCACGCGCTCCGAGCTCGAGGGTGCTTTGTTGGAGGTCCTGATTCCGGTGAACCAACGCGCCCTGCACCGCGAGAGGATCGGGATGTATCGCCCCGGCACAGCCTCCAGCGTCGTGAACAAGAAGCGCAGGCTCGAGGGGCAAAGAAGAGATGGCAACCTGTTTCCGATCGAGCTCAGCGTCGTGCTGATCGATGATCCCGTCCTCGGCCACTCGTTCGCGGGGACGATTCGCGATCTGACCGAGCAGCTTCGCCAGGAGCAGGCCATCCTGCTGACCGCCCGAGAGCTCGAACGCACCAACGCCGAGCTTCAACGCCTCGCGAGCACCGACCGACTCACGGGTCTCGAAAATCGCGGCGCCTTCGACGAGGCTCTCGCCGCCGAGCTCAATCGCTCGGCACGCACGGGCGCCCGCTTCGCACTGGCCCTCTGCGACATCGATCACTTCAAGGACATCAACGATCAGCTCGGACACCAAGTGGGTGATGAGTTCCTCGTGCGCACGGCCAACGCGCTCAAGGAGCACTTTCGCCGCAGTGGCGAGCGCGTGGCGCGCTGGGGGGGCGAGGAGTTTGCGATCCTCGTGCCCCACGCCCCGACGCTCGCCGACGCCGAGCAGGTCGGTCAGCGCGCGCTCGAGGCCGTCCGTTCTGCGCTCATGCCGCGCCCCCGTTGCTCCACGGGCGAGCTGCTCACGGTGAGCGTAGGCGTGGCTTCGAGTCAGGGCGACCAGACCGACTCGGTTCACGCACTGCTTCGCGCGGCCGACAACGCGCTCTACGAAGCCAAGCGCTCGGGCAGAAACCGCGCGTGCGTGGCGGGCCTCCACGGGCGAAAGTGAGCGTGACCCTGGATGGCTGCGTGCCATCTGCGACGACTCGTCGAGTTGACGCAATCGCATTCGTGTTGCAAATGTATGTCTCCCAAAACAAGCAAGCACGAGGTACACGCAATGCAACGCAACTTGATCTGCGCCATGGGGCTGTCCGCGCTGACCTTCTCGGCCTGTGGCGACGACACGAGCACAGGGGGAAAAGGCAAGGTACGCGTGCTTCTCACCGCCGAAGAAACCATCACCGAAGGGCTCGACCAGGGCTCGGACGTCGAGAGCACGCGCGATTACTCGGTTCGCTTCTCCAAGTATCTCGCCACCATCGGCAACGTGCGCATGGCGCGCGCGTCGGGCTCAGGCGAGGTGACGCTCGCGCAGCAGCTCGTCGCCGACATGACGCAGGTGGGAGGGGCCGGCATCGAGCTCGGGGTGTTCGAGGCGCTCGACGCAGGCGAGTGGGCACGCTTCGGCTTCGAGACCCCCGCAGCGAAGCCTGGCGCAAAGGCACTCGCGGGGGTGTCGGCGAACGACCTCGAACAGATGATCGACAACGGCTGGACCTACTGGATCGAGGGCGTGGTGGAGCGTGACGCCGCCGCGGGCGGGCCGGTCGAGTTCGTGGTGCAAGCCGAGGTGGCCACGACGTTCAGCGAGTGCGAGCTCGACGGAGAGCCCGGGGTCACCGTCGTCGCCGACGGTACCGCCACGGCCACCATCACCCTGCACGGCGATCATTTGTTCTTCAACGCTTTCCCCACGGGCTCGGAGGGCACCATCGAGCGCCTCGCGGGCTGGGTCATCGCCGCCGACGTGGATGGCGACGGCAAGGTCAGCACGGCGGATTTGGCGGCCCTCGATGCCACCGACGTGTTCAAGCGTGATCTCGGCTACAGCCTGGATGGCGCACCCATCCCCATCGAGAGCGCCCTAGACTTCGCGCGCGCCCAGCTCGCCACCCAGGGCCACTACAAGGGCGAGGGCGAGTGCGTGTGGGAGTTCGAGGGAGTCGAGGCGGATCACGGCCACGCGGACGAGTGAGCCACCCCCGACGCGGACTCAGACGCAGGCATCGCACACGCCGCGAATCTGCAGCTCGAACTGCCCCTTGCGCACCGACGCGGGAGCGGCGCGCGAAGCCTTGATCGAGATCGAGGCCCCGGACAGACACGACACGATGCCACACTCGCTGCACACGAAGTGCGGGTGACCGTCCGTCGGATGGGCGCCACCCGCTGTGGCGAGCTCGTAGCGCCAGACGTGGTCGCCGAGGTCGGTGCGACGCACCATGCCAATCGAGACGAGGTCCTGGAGGTTTCTGAAGATCGTCGCGCGATCGACCCCCGCGTCCGCAAGCTTGTCGGCGACCTCGCCGTGACTGAGGGGCGTGGTCGCCGTGGCCAGGATGCCGAGCACCGAGATACGCGGACCTGTCACCCGCAGGCCCGCCTCCCGAAGCTGGGTACGGAAGGCCTGCTGCTGCTGCTTGGACGCCATGGGGTCATTTTGGCGCGTGCGGGATGCATTTGCAATGCAATCGCATCGCCGATGGCAGCGTCGCACAGCACACGAATTCTCGTCTTCTCCGGAGAAACTCGAACTTGGCAGCGTGGAGGCGACCGTGCTAGCTCTGGCGTGGTGCAGATGCAGTCGCGTTGCGTATACGGGTGGACCGCCCTGACAAGAGCCCTCTTCGCGGCTTTGATGCTCGCCTCGCCTGCGCGTGCACAGGACGCCGGGCCACAGACCCCAGCCACAGAAGAGCCGCTGCCTCCGGCAGGGCCACCCACAGATGCGGAGCTACCGCCGGCAGAGCCGCCCACAGATGCGGGGCCCGATACGGACCTGGAGCCCGATGCGGGCCCACAGGCGCCTGCCCCAGCCGCGCCTAAGCTCTCTCCGCCCAAGCTGCTCGAGAGTCACCCGCCCGTGTTTCCGCCTGAGATGCTCGCAAGCGGAGAGCATCCGACCATCGTGCTCAAGGTGACCGTCTTCGCCGATGGCAGCCTGGGCGACATCTTCGTCGAGCACACAGCGGGCCCGGCCTTCGACGCCGCCGCGATCGAGGCCGTGCGCAGTTGGAAGTTTGCCCCCGCCCTGCGCGGCGAAGAGGCCATCGCGAGCCGTGTCTCGGTAGCGGTGCACTTCGAGCTACCCGAGCTGTCGGTGCACGAGGTCACGGCCATCACGGGCGTCGAGGAGGCGGTGCCCCACGACCACGACCACGATCACGAACGCGACGATCCCGCGCGCGAGCCGCGTGACCGAGCCGCTGCCCCCGCCGCGCCCGACGGCACCTTCGGCGCGAGCGCCCAGGTCCACGGCCCCGAGCGCACCGAAGATCGCGGCGCGATGGACCTACGCATCTCGGGGCAAGTGCTGCGGGCCGCACCCGCGCGGGACGGCGGCGAGTTGCTCGCGCGCGCGCCGGGCATGGTGGTGATGCGCGTCGAGGGGGACGCGGTCGCCCAACGCATCATGCTGCGCGGCTTCGATGCCGACCACGGTCAGGACGTCGAGCTCAACGTGGACGGCGTGCCCGTCAACCAGCCTTCACACATCCACGGCCAGGGCTACGCCGATCTCGGATTTCTCATCCCCGAGACCGTGCGCAGCCTGCGGGTCACGGAGGGCGTCTACGATCCGCGCCAGGGCGATTTCGCGGTCGCGGGCAGCGCCGACTTCGAGCTCGGCGTGGAAGAACGGGGCCTTCGCCTCGTGTCGAGCTACGGCTCGTTTCGCTCGTTTCGCGAGCTCGCTCTCTACGCGCCGCCCGATCTTCACGCCGACACCTTCGGCGCCGTGGTGTTCGAAAAGACGCGGGGCTTCGGTCAGAATCGCGCGGGGACATCGGCCGCGGCCGTCGGTCAGTTTGGCTGGGGCTCGCGCAAGCTGCGCACCACCCTGCACGCCTCGCTCTACGGCGCGCGGGCGCTCACGGCCAACGTCGTGCGGCGCGACGACGTCGCGGCAGGGCGCATCGACTTCCACGACGTGTACCCGCTCGCCACCGCCGAAGCCCAGAGCGGCGCCTCGCAACGCGCGCAGATCTCGACACGCACCCGCTACCACGGGGACCTCGGCGAGAACGCCGAGCTTTCAGCCTACCTGCTCGTCAACACCTTCAGACTGCAGGCCAACTACACGGGCTTCACCGAGACCTCCCGGGAGAACCCGAGCTGGTCTGGCCGCGGCGACTTGATCGAGCAACGCAACGACGATCGCACGCTCGGCCTCAAGGGGCGCTATCGAAGCCCCGAGCAGCGGCCCCTGTCCTTTCTGCGTGGCTTCTACGAAGCGGGCATCTCGGGCCGCTTCGAGCAGATCGAGCAGACCCAGCGCCTCGTGCAGGCCCCCGAGAACACCACCTGGGATCGGCGCATCGATGCGTCGATCGACGCACTCGACGTGGGCGGCTACCTCGATCTCGACGCGACCTTCGTCGATCGCGTCAGCGTGCGAGGCGGGGTGCGCGCAAACCTGTTGAGCTATCAGATCGACGACAGGCTCGCGAACTTCGTCGCCGCCTACCGCAAGGCCGAGCACATTCCAGGCTACCGACGCAGCGCCGCGGGCATCGCCGCAGGCCCGCGCGTCGCGGTCGATGTCCGCGTCATCGACAAACTCTCGGCAATCTTCGCCTACGGCGAAGGCTATCGCTCGCCCATGGCGCTCCTGCTGGACGACGGCGAAACCGCGCCGTTCGTGCGCGTACGCTCGAGCGACCTCGGCCTGAAGCTCGGCTTCGGCGACCGTGACGAGCTCGAGCTGCGCGCCACGGGCTATCTCACCACGCTCGACGACGACGTCGTATTCGATCCGCGTGAAGGGCGCGTGACGCCGGTCGGCCCTTCGCGGCGCCTCGGAGCGGTGTTTCACGCGCTCGCGCGGCCTTGGCCGTGGCTTGTGTCCGCGCTCAGCGTCACCTACGTCCATGCCACGCTCGAAGAGCCGCCATCGCCCACGGTCGAGGATCCCGATCCTCCGTTCGAAAAGGGAGAGCTACTGCCCTACGTGCCGCCCGTCGTGATCCGCGCCGATGTCAGCGCAGAGCGCAAGCTGCTCGAGGTCAATCGCGTTCCGCTCACGGGGCGAGCTGGCGCAGGCTTCTCCCACTGGTCGAGCCGGCCGTTGCCGTTTGGCGAACGCGCCTCGCCGGTGTCGCTGCTCGACGCAGAGCTCGCGCTCGGCTACCGGCCCTTCACCGTGTCTGTGTCCTGCTTCAACCTGCTCGACAGTGAGTATGCGGCGCTCGAGCTCGTCTACGCCTCGAGTTGGGATCCGGATGGCTTCGCGTCGCGAGTCCCCAAGCGCCACATCATGGCAGGCGCACCGCGCACGCTCTTCTTCAGCATCGAGGTGCGTCTATGATGCGCTCAATCCTCACGAGGACCGCGCTGTCCTTGGGCCTCGGCATCGTCGGCATGGCGGGCTGTTCGGACACGGGCCGCGAGTACTTCGGCGTCCCGCTTTTCGTACGCGGCAGCGAAGCACGCGACGTGGCCGTGAGTGGCGGAGTGCTGCGCCTCAGCGCCGCGCGTGTCGCCCTCGGCCCCTTGTATCTTTGCGCCACGGAGAGCGCGAACACGGAGTACTGTGAGACGGCCCTGGCAGAGCTGTTGTCGGTTCATGCGTTCGATGCGCTCTCGGAGGAACCTGAGGCCCTCGGCGAGCTCGATGCCAGCACCGGCAGCGTGCGCAGCGCCTTCTTCGACTATGGCATCAGCTGGCTGCTGACGAAGCCGCGGCCGCGCGCCGATGAAGGTGCCGTCGATGGCCACTCCGCGACGCTCGCGTTCGAGGCCATCCCCGACGCCGGAGAGCCCATCCGCGTGAGCGTCGCGCTCGACATCGCGCCGCTCGGTCCCGGCGACGCAGCCGTCAATGCCCTGCGCACGCGCCGTGAGCTCAGCCCAGAAGACACGCTCACGCTCGTCGTCGACCCGAGTGCGTGGCTCGCGCGCGTGCGTCTCTCGGACCTGATCGCCCTCGACGACGACGGCGATGGGGAGATCATCCTCGACTCGAGCGCGCAGGCCTACGACGCGATCTTGCAAGCCATGACCGCCAACGCCCCACCGCGCTTTGTCTGGGCCGAGCGCTGACGCGTCAACGCGCGAGCAGGATGCCGTAGTCGAGCAGCGTTCGCACGAGGGCAGGCGCGATGTGTAGGTTCGCCTGTTCCGCGATGCGCGAGAGCGCGTCGTCGAGCGAGCCTTGCGCGAGCCCATGGAGATGCTCGATCAGGCGCCGTGGTGCGCGCACGGGCTCGCCGAACGGGAGCGCTGCGAGATAGATCCACGCTTCGTCCGCGTGCACGACCGAATACTCGCCGACGACCACGGCGTCCGGCAGCCGTTCGGAACACAGAGCGTCGAAGGCACGCTGCACGAGGTCTTCGCACAACGCGAGCTGCACGCCGCCGAGGGCCCTCACCTCGTCCCAGGTCAGAGCGTCGACGCGCGCGGCGCAACGCTCGAAGTACTCGGGCTCCTTGCCGCGCAGCGGCCCCCAAAGACGCGCGAGGTGAGCCGCCGTGAGCAGCGGGTCGAGCTCCTCGGCAACCGGCGGCGCGTGATCGCGCCCCTTGAGCGGCGACAGCGCATCGAGGGTGTCTGGCCCCGGAAGCTCCTCGAGCACACAGTGGTAGCTCAGCACGCGCTCGGCCTCCGCCAACAAGTCGCGTACGCGCCCCCAGAAGCGCGCACCCACGCTGGCCCGATTGTGCTTGCAGAAGTAGGTCGCGCACACGGCGTTTCTGTGGGCCCAGATCCCGCAGCCGCCCGAAGCGTCGAGATGAGGACAACGTAGGCCTGGGTTGCGGCCGAAGCTCGCCTTCCCAAGCTCATACAGCGTGTCTTGCACCACGGTACGCTGCACCCCGAGCGGGCTCACACCCACGCCGCGTCGACATTGCTCGCGCAAGAGCGTCTGGCTCTGCACGAGGCCCGGCCCTCGGTCGCGAAGCAGCGCACCGACGCGGAAGTTCGGCAGATTGGGGATGTAGGTGCAACACTTCGTGTCGGGGGAAAACATGCCGAGCGAGCGCGGGCTCACGAGCCCCTCGCGCGGCAACATCACGCAATCGTCGCAGGTCGCCACTGTTTCGGACGGGATCTCGGCCTCGAGCGCGCTCGAGAGCCACGTGGCATAGGGCTCGGGCAGCGAGGATGGGCTCTCGTCATGCGGAAGCATGTCGCCCACGCGCGCGAAAGCCCTGCGCTTTCCGACTCATCCAACCGAGACCCATGCCTTCCCCCCCGGCGGTCCCGAAGGCCCCCCGACAGATCATGCCCTATCGTCCCAGCCGCTCCAACGAAAAGGGCCCCGCGAGGGGGCCCTGTGCAGACGCGGCCAAGCGCCGCCGATGCCGTCCGAAGGACTCAGACGCCGCCGATGATGGCGTTGAGCGTGGCGCTCGGACGCATCGCCTTCGACGCTGTCGCGTGATCCGGCCGATAGTAGCCGGCGAGGTCGACCGGTGCGCCCTGCGCTCCGTTGAGCTCCGCCACGATCTTTTGCTCGTTCTCGGCCAGGGCCTTCGCCACCGGAACAAAGCGCGCCTTGAGCTCTGCATCCTCATTCTGCGCAGCGAGCGCTTCAGCCCAGTACATCGCGAGGTAGAAGTGGCTACCGCGGTTGTCGAGCTCGTTCACCTTTCGCGAGGGCGACTTGTCGTTCATCAGGAACTTCGCGTTCGCCTCGTCGAGCGTGGTGGCGAGCACCCGGGCCTTCGGCAGGCCGTAGCGCTCGGCCAGATGCTCGAAAGATGCCTGGAGCGCCAAGAATTCGCCAAGCGAATCCCAGCGCAAGTGACCTTCCTTCTCGAACTGCTGCACGTGCTTGGGCGCCGAGCCGCCGGCGCCCGTCTCGAACAGACCGCCGCCGTTCATGAGCGGTACGATCGAGAGCATCTTCGCGCTGGTGCCGAGCTCGAGGATCGGGAACAGGTCGGTGAGGTAGTCGCGCAGCACGTTGCCGGTGACCGAGATG
>CAYNOM010000190.1:0-1599 GCA_964398415.1 uncultured Polyangiales bacterium
ACGGGGTCGAGACCGAGGCCCTGCTCGACTACCGCGCCCAGCTGCGCAGCGCGCGCACCCCCGAAAATCCCGACGCCAAGCTCGACTTCTTCTGCGGCGACGTCGATGGCATGCTGCTGCGCCCGATCAATCAGTCGCTCGGCGGCTCGACCTTCGTGGCGCTGCGCCTCGCCGACTCCGGCGCATGGCCGAAGATCGTGATCAACTGCAACCTCGACGAGGCGGATCCCCTGTGAGCAAAGCTCTCTCTCTCTTGCCCTGGGCGCTGTCGCTCGCGTGCTTGGCCGTGAGCGCACGCGCCAGCGCCTCGGGCTACGACACCGCACGTTTCGGCGCCGAGCGTGGCCATGCGGCCACCTTCACGCCACTCGCGACGTTCTACAATCCCGCGGCGCTGTCGTTCACGCGCAAGGTGCACCTCGCGGTCGACGCCACGCTCGCGCTGCGCTCTGCGAGCTTCGAGCGCGCCGCCTCCGACGTGCCCGAGCCCGCAGATGCAAAGGGGGCAAACACGGGACGTGCCGAGCTGCGCAACGTCCTCGCCGGGCCCACGCTGGCTGCGAGCTATCGGTTCGGTGACCTCACGCTTGGTGCCGGCTTCTTTGCGCCCTATGCCCCGTCGGCGGGCTGGGACGGCAACGCGCGCTTCAAAGGCAACGCCACCTATCCCGGCGCCCAGGACGGAACGGCGCGCTTTCACCTCATCGAGGGCGACATCATCCTCTTGTACATGAGCGCTGGCGCGGCCTATCGCATCGAGCCCTGGCGCCTGAGCTTCGGCGCGTCGCTCCACGCGGTGCATGCCTCGGTGCGCTTGACCCGCGCCACCACCGCCGCCTTCGACGACGACCTGCGCAACGAGGGGCGCATCAACGCCGATGTGTCTGGCTGGGTGCTGAGCGCGGGCGTGGGCGTGATGTGGGAGGCGATTGCCGACGAGTTGTGGCTCGCGGCGTCCTACACGGCGCCTGCAGGCGGCTACGACGGCATGGTGCTCTCCGGCTCCCTGCGCTCGACCTTCGCCGGGCAGGTGAATCGCACGGCGGTCGATCTGCATCAGACCTTCCCGGATGTGCTCCGTCTGGCCGCGCGCTACAGGCCGAGTGAGCGCTACGAGCTCAGGCTATTCGGCGACTACACGCGCTGGGGCTTGCTCGAAAACCAGTGCGTGAGCGCCAAGGGCGAGCCGTGCGTCGTCGATGCCGCGGGCGCGCCCGCGCAGGGCTCGCCGGTGATCTCGAACTTCGCGCGCAACTGGCAGGACACCTTCGGGGTGCGGCTCTCGGGCAGCTACTTCCCCAGCGAGCGCTGGGAGGTGCTCGGGGGCCTGGGCTACGACAGCAACGCGATCCCCGACCGCATGCTCGAACCGAGCACCCTGGACGGCGACGACATCGGAGCCTCGCTCGGTGTGGGCTTCGAGCTCAGCGAGCGGCTCGCCCTGACCGTGACCTACACGCATTTGTGGTGGCTGCCGCGTGACACCACGGGCAAGAGTCGTCTCGCCGAGTATGCGGCGCCGACGCGTCTGCCCGATGCAGGCGGCAAGTACACGCAGAACACGGGTATCCTCGACGCGCTGCTCGAGGTGCGCTTCGA
>CAYNOM010000190.1:1699-8593 GCA_964398415.1 uncultured Polyangiales bacterium
AGCTCGCTGCGCGCCCCACCCTCTGCGAGCCCCGAGGTGATGCGCGAGTTCGAGGTGGTCGCACCGCCACTCACGACCGCGGACGAGCTCCCCGCGAGATTCGCCCGTTCTTCGGGGCGCCCCACGCTGGCTCGGGCGCCGCAGCGTTCTCGACCCGACGGCCTGTGGCAGGAGCTGCCCCGCTCGCGCGTCGTCTTGCACTACCTGCCCGTGCTGGGCGTTTCGCTCGTGGCGCTGGCCATCGTCGGGATGGGCGGCTCCATCTTGGTGCGACTCTTCTTCGGCGTCGCGACGCTCGTGCTCGGCAGCGCCTGGGTCGTGCGCCTGCGCGCCACCCAGAAGCGCGCGCTCGACACGCTCGAGGCGGTCAGGGCCGACGAGCTGCCCCTGCATCACGCCGAGGCCATGCGCTACGAGGCGTGGGCGGCCGAGGTAGGCTTTCGTTTCGAAGGGCTGAGGTATGCGCCCTCGGACGACTTCTTCGTGCTCGCCTTGTTCCGCAACGACGAATTGCCCGCCGTGCTCGCCGTTGGCTTCTCTGCCTCGCCGCTCGCGAAGTCCGTGCAGTGGGAGCTGATGACCCCCTACACCCGTGGTGCCTGGCTCGTGACGACGAGCGCCCCCAATCCTTATCCACCGCTCGGCCAGCCCTTTCTGCAAGCGTTCTCGCGCCTCGATCTGGCGAGCCTGCTCGGCCAGCACGAAGCTTCGCAGCGCGCCCTGTCCGACAAGCGCAAGCTGCAGCCCGCGCTGCACGCGCT
Organism: uncultured Polyangiales bacterium; assembly: GCA_964398415.1. Classification (GTDB taxonomy): domain Bacteria; phylum Myxococcota_A; class Polyangia; order Polyangiales; family DASUME01; genus DASUME01. The sequence continues at coordinate 2,461 of CAYNOM010000190.1, forward strand.
CACGACCGATGCGGTGGTGGTGCAGCGCCTGCGCAAGGAGCAGGCAGAGCTCTCGAAGCTGTTCGCCTGGCCGTTTCTGTTGCCCCTGTGGCGCTTGCAACGCGCGTCCCAGAACGAGGGCCTCAGCGTGGCCGAACAGGTGCTCCGCGCCGCGAATTCGCCCTAAACCTGCCCGCGAGGTGTGAGCGAGCATGCGGTGTGCAGTGCCGTTGTGATGCGGCTGACCTACGTTCTCATGGGACCGAAGGGCGCGTTGCCCGGGACGTGATAAACCTCCGGCCATGCATCCGTGGCATGATGTTTACGTCGACGAGAAGCTGATCGAAGAAGCCTTCCCCGTCATCATCGAGATCCCGAGGGGTAGTAAGAACAAGTACGAGATCGACAAGGAGACGGGCTTACTCAAGCTCGACCGCGTCTTGTACAGCGCCGTTCACTACCCGGCCGACTACGGCTTCGTCCCGCGCACCTATTGCGACGACGGCGATGCCCTGGACGTGCTCGTCCTGAGTCAGGAGCCGGTGCCCCCCCTCACGCTCGTCGAAGCGCGAGCGGTGGGCGTCATGCGCATGCGTGACGACAAGGGCATCGACGACAAGATTCTCGCCGTCAGCGTGCACGATCCGGCCTTCGCCGACTTCCGCAAGTTCGAGCAGCTCCCGCAGCACTTGATGCGCGAGATCCGCCGCTTCTTCGAGGACTACAAAGCCCTCGAGAACAAGCAGGTGGTCGTCGACGACCTGATGGGACAAAGCGAGGCGCTACGCGTCTTGCGCGAGTCGCTCGATCTCTACCGCAAGCTGCGCCGCGGCGAGGTCGTCGCCAAGTAGGCCGACGCGATCTTGGGTCGCGCCTCGCCGCGTGCCATTCACTCTTCGTAGTTTTTTGCGAGCGAGCCGGCCAGCTTGCCGAGAAGCTCGCGCACGCGCGCGATCTCCTTGGCTGGCGTGGCGTCAAGCACGCGCTTGATCGACGCTTCGACCGTCTCCTTCGCCGGCGCGTCGAGCTTTCGGCCCTTGGGCGTCACCTCGAGCGTCACGCGGCGCCTGTCTTCGGTGTCGCGGCGGCGCTTGATCAGGCCGCGCTTCTCGAGCCGACCCACCGTCGCGGAGATCGTGCCTGCGTCGAGGTGCAACACCTCGGCGAGCTCTCCGGCCGCGATGCCTGGATAAGCCGACACGATGCGGATCAGCATGCGCTGCTGTGCCGTCACGCCGAGCGTCGCTTCCATGTGCTTGGAGGTGCGCTCTAGCGCGTGATTGAGTGCCCAAACTTCGCGTAGAAACTCGAGCACGGGACCGAGCTCATATTTGGGCTCTGCTTGCTTGCCGCTCTTTTGCCTCTTTGCAGGGGCCTTGGTTGCGGTCTTCTTCGTCTTCTTGCTTGCTGCCGTGGCCACGGAACCTCACCTGCTCGAACGCCCGTCCGAACTAGCGCAGCAGTATCCTCTGTTACACTGCCTTCGTGCAACTCGACGACCTGGGTTTGATTGGCAATTGTCAGTGCTCCGCGTTGATCGACCGTCACGGGTCGGTCGTTTGGTCCTGCTTGCCCCGCTTCGACTCCGAGCCCCTGTTCTCCACGCTGCTCGACGCGGAGGCCGGCGGGCACTTCACCATCGCGCCGCCGGAGGGGGGCCGCGGCAGCCAGCGCTACCTCGAGAACACGAACGTGCTGGAGACGCGCTTCGACACCAGCGCGGGTAGCTTCCGCGTGCTCGACTTCATGCCGCGCTTCAACCTGTTCGAGCGTCGCTTCCGTCCGACCAAGCTGGTTCGGATCGTCGAGCCGCTCTCGGGCACGCCACGCATCAAGGTCATCTGTGAGCCGCGCTTGGGCTGGTCGAAGCGCGTGCCACGCTGCGATCGGGGCTCCAACCACATCAGCTATCAGGGCTTCGATGCCGAGCTACGCCTGACCACCGACGTCCCCCTGTCCTACCTTGGGGGACAGGGCTTCTCGCTCACCCAGAAAAAGCACTTCGTGCTGGCCTATGGGGCACCCGTCGAGGAGGCCCTCGAGCCCCTGTGCGATAGGTTTTTGCGCGAGACCACGCGCTATTGGAAGAACTGGGTCAAGCACTGCGACGTGCCGCCCATGTACCAGGAGCAGGTCATTCGCTCCGCGCTCGCGCTCAAGCTGCACTGCTTCGAGGACACCGGCGCCATCGCCGCGGCGCTCACCACGTCCCTGCCTGAGTCTCCAGGAAGCGGCCGAACTTGGGACTATCGCTACTGCTGGCTGCGCGACGCCTACTACGCGCTGGGCGCGTTCCGGCTGCTCGGCCACTTCGAGGAGCGCGAGCAGTTTTTGCAGTACCTGCTCAATGTGGCGGGCTCCTCGGCGAACCTCGATCTCGCGCCCCTGTACCGCATCGACGGACGTCAAGATCTCGAGGAGCACATCCTGTCCGATTGGCCAGGTTATCGGGGAGAGGGCCCGGTGCGCATCGGCAACCAAGCCGCCGAGCACAAGCAGCACGACGTGTTCGGCGAGATGGTCCTGGCCTTGACCCCGCTGTTTCTCGACGCGCGCTTTGCCGACCAGCAGACGCCGGCGGCGCTCGATCTCGTCACCGCCCTCTCCCGCAAGGCCATCAGCGTGGCGGGCCATCCCGACGCGGGCATCTGGGAGTACCGCGACGACTGGCATCCGCAGACGTTCTCCTCGCTCATGTGCTGGGCGGGGGCAGATCGCATGGCGCGCATCGCTCAGCGCCAGCGTCCAGCGCTGGAGCAGGAGTTTCGCACCGCGGCCGCACGCCTGCAGCGCGAGATCATGACGCAAGCCTACGACGGCCCGCGCAACACGCTGGTTTCGTCCTACGGCGGCAGCGAGCTCGATGCGGCCCTCTTGCAGGCCGTCACCCTGCGCCTGTTGCCGCCGCACGATCCGCGCATGGCCGGCACCGTCGACGCCGTGCAGAAGGCACTCGAGCACGAGGGCTGGCTGCGCCGCTACGCGCGAGACGACGGCTTTGGCGTGCCCACGGTGGCCTTCGTGATCTGTACCTTCTGGTTGGTGGAGGCCCTGTCGACCATCGGTCGCATCGACGAGGCGCGCGAGATCATGGAGCGCGTGGGCACGGTGCGCGCGCCGCTCGGGCTGATCGCCGAGGACGTCGATCCGAAGAGCGGCGAGATGTGGGGCAACTTCCCGCAGGCCTACTCTCACGTGGGGTTGATCCACGCCGCCTTCGCCGCCTCTCCGCGCTGGGCGGACGTCGAATGACGCGCGCGCCGCGCGAAGTTTGTGTCTGACGGTCCAAGGGAAAAGGCAGAGAGCGTCCATCTATCCAGGTGGCATGGCTCACTTCACTTCATCTTCCTTGCTCAGGTGCGCACGCGTCTCGGGCTTCCTCTTGGTCCTTTCCCTCGCGGGCAGCGTGGTCGGCTGCTTCGGCTCGAGCTCCGAGCCGAGCCCCTTCGTCGACGCGGCGAATCCGGGCAGCGCGGGCGGTGCGAACGGCGGCGCGTCGGGCGGTGTGAACGGAGCCGGTGGCGCGGGCGGCGCTGGGGCGAATGTGCCCGGAGACTGCCGCGAGCGCTGGAATCCCGGCGAAATCTATCATCCCGACGGCTACGGCGCGGCGGCCGTGCACGGCCTCGACTTCAAGCTGCAGGCCGACACCTGTAACAACTGTCACGGTGATCAGCTCCTCGGCTGTGCCGGCGCCGTGAGCTGCGACAACTGCCACGATGGTGGCCATCCGCTGGGTTGGCGAGAGAACTGCACGTACTGCCATGGCGGCCTAGAGAACGATTCGGGCGCGCCGCCGACGGACCTCGATCGCACGACCGCCGCGAATGCCATCACCTTCACGGCCCATACGAAGCACCTGAGCGGTGACACCCACCCGGTGTTCGACTGCAATCAGTGCCACGTGCAGCCGACGGACGTCTCGAGCCCTGGCCATAGCTTCGACGAGACCAAGGGTGCGGCCGAGGTCGTGTTTGCGGGAGGTCTGAGCCCGGCGGCGAGCTTTGACGGGCCGGGCACGGCCAGCTGCTCGAACCTTTACTGTCACGGCACGGGGCTCGCGCCCGGCGACTACGCGGTGAGTCAGGGAAAAACCACGTGCGATAGCTGCCACGGTACGGCCAAGGACAGGCTCGACAACCTCACCTACGACCACACGCGTCACATGAATGCGCAGCGCACGCTCGAAGCCCTGACCTGCGCCAGCTGTCACGCGAACACCGACAAGGCTGGCGCGATCGTCGACGGCACGACGCACGTCGATGGTCAGATTCAGGTCGAGATGGCGGGCGTCACCTACGACCCATCCACGAAGACCTGCAACGGCAGCTGCCACACGGGCTATCCCCACGACAACGTGAAGTGGGAGGCCGAGGCTTCCGATCCGTTCGGCGACCTCTTCGGGGGCCTGTTCGGTCCCTGAGCCCAGGGGCCGGACGCGGCATGGGGGTCTGTGTCGCGCAGCTACCAGTCGTCGAGGTGAAGCAGACCGTCGAGGGGCTTACGCGGCGCGGGTTTGAAGCCCGAGCCCGTGTAGTAGCCGACGGCCACGAGGCCCGCCTGCGTGACGCGCTCGTAGGGGATGCCGAGCACCTCGGCGGCTTCGCGCTCGCGCAAGAGGTGGACCGTGGTCAACGCGCAGCCGAGGCCGCGACTGCGGGCGGCGAGGATGAAGCTCCAAGTGGCTGGATAGATCGATGCAAAGGCGCTGGCCTGGGCAGCGTTGGCCACGGGTGGCGGCAGCACGTCGACGCGCCCCTCGAAGCACGGAATGAGCAGGGTGGGCACGCGCTCGAGGTTTTCCGCCAAGTACTCGGCCGAGTCTACGACGCGCTCCATGCGTGGCTTGTCGCCGCCCACTGCGACCTCCGCCAAGGCGTGGGCTGACTGGGGCAACGCCCGGTAGGTGTTGAAGGCCTTTCGGTAGATGCGGGCCAGCTCGCGCTTCTGCCCTTCGTCTTGCACGACCACGAAGTGCCAGCCCTGGGCGTTGCTCCCCGAGGGCGCCTGAAGCGCGATCTCGAGGCATTCGCGGATCAGCTCGAGCCCGACGGGCCGCGACAGGTCGAGGCGCTTTCGAACGGTTCGCGTGGTGGTGAGAAGCTCGTCTTCGGTCACGGGCCCAAGCGTAGCCTGTCCGTGGTGCCTTGACTTCGCGTCTCGACAGCGCCACGGCTTCGCGCGATGGCCCAATCTCTGCTCGATCGGCTCCTCGGCCCCGTGCCTGAGCTTGCTCTGCCGCGCGGCCTCAACCCCGATCGCCGCGCGAGCTGGATTCTGTGGAGCGCGTCCGTGTTGATGGTGTTGCTGCTGTTTCGCGGAGGCTTTGGCAATCTCTCCGACCTGAACCCCGCCTGGAGCGACCTCAGCGAGACGTCGTTTTACGGGCGCATGTACTGGGTGGCCTGGGGCTTCCTCAGCTATCTGCTCATCCCCGCAGCCATCGTGCTCTTCGTGTTTCGTGAGTCGCCCGCGCGCTACGGCCTGCGCATCCACTTCACGCGCAAGATGGCCCTGCTGTACGTGGGGCTCTTCGCGATCATGGTGCCGTGCCTGTACTGGGCTTCGTTGTCGCCGTCGTTCGTGATGCGCTATCCGCTCGTCAGTGACCTCGACGGCGATCCGACGCGCATCTGGGTGTGGGAGCTCGCTCGCGCCCTGCGCTTCATCTGCCTCGAGTTCTTCTTTCGCGGCTTTCTGTTGTTCGGCCTCGAGGCGCGGTTCGGCTATCACGCCATCGCCGTCGCCGCCTTACCCTACGGCGTCATCCACTACGCGAAGCCCTTTCCGGAGGCGCTCGGTGCGGTGCTCGCGGGGGCCGTGCTCGGGCTGTTTGCGCTGCGCTCGCGCAGCATCGCCGGCGGCGCGCTCGTGCACATCGCCGTGGCCACGTCCATGGACCTGCTCGCCCTGTACCGCAAGGGCCTGCTCTGACAGGCCCCAATGCCTCGGGTCGGCTCAGCCCTTCTTCGCGATCTCCGAGACACCCATGATGTGTGCCGTGCTGACGAGGGCCGAGGGGTGCACTTCGTTCGTGCGCTCGCCCTGCGCGTTCGGCAGGCGTACGTGCGCGTTTGCGAGCTGCAGAAAGCCCTCGCGGTTCATGAAGAAGTCCGAGACGCGGGCGCGCGGCGGCACCATCAGGCTGCCGCGG
>CAYNOM010000190.1:8603-9814 GCA_964398415.1 uncultured Polyangiales bacterium
AGGCACAGGACGCGCTTCTCCTTGAAGGTGGGGTCGGCAGGTCGAGTCTTGTGCGTGGTGCCCGGGGGAGCGAGCACGAGGCCGATGGCGGCGCGTTGGAACGACAAGTAATCGATCTTCTGCTCGTAGGCGTCGAACTGCACCGACGTCATGGTGATGAACAGATGCGCACGCTCCAGGAAGTCGATCATGGGTTGGTCGGGAGCGAGGCGCATGGTCGCGCTCATCCAACCCCGCCGCGTGTACATCCTTGCAGGCGTGAGAACCTGCTGAGGTTGGTAGTGCTGGGCCATGGTCCCCAGCATCGTACCGTGCTCGTGCCCGCGCGCCGAGATTCTTGGGCGCACGAGCGCTCCCAAAAGTAGTTGACGCTCCTCGACAATCGTGGTGCACCCAGGCCGTGGGGAGTTCCGTGGGTTCGACTAGGCTCTTGTTTCTTTTCGTGTTCTCGTTCCTCGGTTGCCGCGTCGTGACCGGCGACGATGCTCCGAAGCCGCCCCTCGACCCGGTGAGCGCTCCTGCGACGAGCAGCGCGCCCAGCAAGGCCTGGATCGAGGGCGATTTCTCGGCGCAGCGTCCGGACGAGGCCAAGCTCACACCCAAGCCTGGTGGCGAGGTGGTCGTGCTGCTCTACTCGAATCCGCCATCGCTCAACGTGATCACGGACTCGGACCTGTGGGCCAAGCAGATCACGATGCCGCACGTGTACGAGAGCTTGCTCGCCTACGATCCGGCGACGCACCCGAGCTACGCGATCGTCGGCGGTCTGGCCGAGCGCTACGACGAGAGTGACGATCATCGCACGTTCACGTTCCACATGCGCAAGGGCGTGACCTGGCACGACGGGGTGCCGTTTTCCGCCCGCGACGTCAAAGCCACGTTCGACAAAGTGATGGATGAGACCGTGAAGTCGGCGCACCTGCGCAGCAACTTCGAGGAGCTCGACCACTACGAGTTGGTCGACGACGACACCTTTCGCATGGTGTTCAAGCGTCCCTACTTCCTCACGCTCGACACCCTCGCGCGCGGCATTCCGATCCAGCCAGCGCACGTGATCGAGAAACTGAGCGGCGCGCAGTACAACCAAGCGGCGACCAATCCGCTCAACCGTGCGCCGATCGGCACCGGTCCCTTCAAGTTCGAGACCTGGGAGGCCAACAACAGGATCGTGCTCGCGCGCAACGACGCCTACTGGGGCAAGAAGGCGCTGC
>CAYNOM010000191.1:0-9802 GCA_964398415.1 uncultured Polyangiales bacterium
CTCTGACGTCATCATAGTCCGCACGACGGACGGCGCCGTGCACGAGAAAGCAGCGCGTGCGCACGCGCACGAGGCTCCGCGCGCACGAGAGCTCGGCGCGCGGTCGCGCCGTGACGTTAGGGGGTGCACGCCGGAAAGCACATGCCCTTGAAGCTGAGCGGTGCGCCCTCGAGGTGCACGCGTTCGATGTAGCGCGAGAACGCGTCGGTGTAGGGCAGGGGGCCGCCGCAGGAGCTTCCCTGCGGGCACTCGGGCAACCCTCCATCGCCGTCGCAGGGGCCCCAAGGGGTTTCGGGATTGATCGAGAGCGGGTTTCCGTCCCACCACCCCGGAAACGCGCACACACCGAGGCCCGTGCCCGTGCCGTCCTGCTCCTTCGATTCCTCGCACGCGGTGGCGAGCACGGTGCCCGTCAGCGTGAGCACGGGACAAGCGCTCGCGGCGGGCGCGAGGCTCACCTCGCAGGTGCTGTCGTTGACGAGCTGTGCAGGCACCTCGCAACTGGGCTCACCGCCCATGATCGGTGCGACGCGCGGGTCGAGGTCGTCGCAATCGAGCGCGAGCTCGGCACCGAGGGAGAGATCACCGATGGCCGTGAAGCCGTCGCCATCCGCGTCGCTCACGCGTCCATCGCAGCTCAAGTCGCGCACCACTTGATGAAAGCGCGCGTTGGGGCGGCCATCGAGATCGAACAGGCTGCAGAAGCTCGCTCGACGCCGCATGATGCCTTCGGACTCGTAGTAGTAGATGCCGAGTGCCCCCGCTTCGTCAGCGGGGCGCGTGCGGGGGTTCACCGCGGCGTCGTAGTCGTCGCAGTCGACGAACACATCGGTCGACAGGCTCAGCGCCTCGGCCAAGTAAACGTGCGCCGGTGCGTATAGGCCATCGTCATCGGCATCGAGCGTGGCTCCATCGCAGTTCTCGTCCGTGAAGTTGCCCGCGACCTCCGCGCGAGTCGGATTCACGCTCGGGTCGCCGTCGTCGCAGTCTTCGGGCGCCGTGAAGCCGTCGTTGTCACGATCTGCCACGACCCCATCGCAGTTCTCGTCGTAGGCGTTGCCCGAGATCTCGGAGACGAGCTCGAGCGTGCTGTCTTCGAGGGCTGCGCACAATCCGCAGAAGGAGTTCCAGGTGCGCGCATCAGGCACGTCTCTGTAGCTCTCGACGGCCTGAGCGACCTTACCGTCGCAATTTCGATCCTCGGCGATGCAGAAGGCCTCGGGTGCACGAGGGTGCACGCGCGCGTCGGCATCGTCGCAGTCGAGCGGCTCCCCGGGCAGAGGGCTCGCCTCCGCGCTCGTCGAGACGAAGTAGCCGTCTTCATCCCCGTCGATCCATACAGGCCCCGCTCGCAAGGCTGCATCATCGACCGCGAGCTCCATCTGAACGCAAAGCTCGACGCAGTCCTTCGCGGGCTGCAGCGTGAAGTTGAGCATGAGGTTCGAGCCGATCACGTCCTGGAAGGAGTCGACACGCACCGGTGAAGACAGAAGCGTGCGACGTCCGCTGAGGGGTGGATCGCTGCCCTCGGGGCACGCACTCGCGTCGACATCGTAGACCAGAAGCACACGATAGGTGGACGCGTCGACTCCAAGCACGCCGCACCATCCAGCGTCCTCTGCCTCTTGGGCGACGAAGGCATAGCGCGAAAAGCTCGTCTCGTGGCACGCCTCGCCCTGGTCGTCGCAGCGGTACAGTCGCTCGCTCTGCAGGCTCACGCGATAGCAAGCGTCCCTGGGCAGCGTGGCTTTCGACATCACGCAGCCGACCGACCCCGGCTCGTAGATGTCGACCTCGCTGGCCGCGGCCCAGTAGGAGAAGTGCGACACGCTGCCAGTGCATACCTGTTGGCTGTGGGTACCGACGGTGCGCGTCTCGATGCGGCACGAGCCTTCTTTCTTCCACGCTCCCGTCTTCTCGTCGAGCGAGTGCAGGGGCAGCGAGTCGCCGTCGTTCGCGCCGGCCTTGTCGATCGGGATCGTGATGAGGGCAGCTTGTCCCGCCGCGAGGTTGAGCGCGGTGCCCGAGGTGTCCTCGAAGTGCACGTACAGTGCACCGTGGATCTCGCTTAGCGCGGAAGGCGAGCCCACTTCGTCGGTCGATGCGCGCCCTACCGGCATCACGCTCGGATGCGATTTCTCGGAGCCGAGCGAGGTGAGCTGCGCGCGCCCCTCCTTGGTGCGAGCCCCATCGGGCGTCGCGAGCGCGCGCGGCGGCACATCGACCTTCGCTCCCTCGTGGGCCACCACGATGCGCTTCTCCCCGTCCACCTTCACTTCCACACCGAGCGGAGCCATTTCGACGCTCTGCACTGAGCGCCCAGACTTGAGCGGCGAGGTGGAGGCGAGTTGGGGGGTCTTGCCCTTCTTCGAGACGCGTACGGGCGTCGTGTCGTGCACGCTCACGCCCTCGAGTGCGGCTCGACCCGCGTCGTCGGTCGTGGCGGCGCTGCCGTTCACGCGCACCTCGGCTCCCTGAACCGGGTTACCCAACGCGTCCACCACGCGCAGGTGGGCGACGTAGGTCGCTTCGCTCCCCCAGTCGAGGGGCGCTGCGCGCGCGGCGCAGGCGCTCGTCTCGCACTCGACGGGCACCTTGTCGCCGCTCTCCTCGGAAGGCTTTTCGTTGAGGCACCCCGAAACCCACGACCCGAGCCACAGCGCGCACAGCGTGCGCGACACCACGATGCTGGTCTTCACGGACTCCCCCAAGTGCAGTTCGACCGACTCGAACCAGGGTATCAGTCGATGCGGCTCCAAGGCAGCCGCGACGCGGATGCTCGCGCGAAACGTGCATGCGCGACGAGGACATCTGCGCACACGGCACTACGCGTGCGACTCAGGTGCGACCTCGATCAACAAGAGCGTCATGTCGTCTTCGATGCGGCCTGCATCGCTTACACGGAGCAGCGACACGAGCCTGTCGAACGCGGCGTCGAGCGCGAGCGCTTGCCCCTCTCCGAGCGCCTTGCGCAGGCGTCGTAGCCCGAGCGTAAGGCCGCCATCGAGCACGAGCTCCGGGACGCCATCGGTGAACATGAGAAGGCGCGCGCCAGCCGCAAGGTCGAGCTCACATTCGCCGAGGGTGAGCTCGTGCTCACCGAGGCGCGAGCCCGCGGCCACGAGCACCTCGAGCGAGCCATCCGGCTGCAGCACGAGCACAGGAGGCGCGCCCGCGTTCCACAGCGTGACGTGGCCCCGCCTGTCGTCGATGAGCGCCGCAGACAGGGTGGTGTAGAACAGCCCGTCGCACGCTTCGCGCAGCACGTCGTTGAGCTCGTGCAGCAGGCGTGGTGGTTCTTCGGCGAGCCCTTCGGCACACAGCGTGTGAAGCGCGGTTGTGGCAGAGGCTGTGATCATGGCGGGGCCCGTGCCGTGTCCCGTCACATCACCGACGACGATCAACGTGCGACCGTCTGCGAGCGTCCCGTGCCACCAGAAGTCGCCGCCGCAACGCGCGGCCGGGCGGTAGTGCGCGGCGAGACGCAAGGCCCCCCGCTCGAAGCGCGTCTGCTTGGGCAGAAACATGCTCTGCATCGTCGATGCGATCGCCAGATCCTTTTCGAGCTCCGTCGTCTTCACGGAGAGAGCCAGCACGCGCCTCAGGTCACCGCGCATGCGATCGAGGGAACGTGCCAGACCATCGAGCTCGGTGTTGCCCTGGGTGCGCACGGGGGTGTCGAGATCGCCGTCACGCATTCGCTCGGCTGCAGCCGTGAGGTGGGTGACGCGTCGCGCGATGCCGCGTGCCGCGTACAGGCCCGAGAACACCGTGAGCGCCAGCATGGTCGTGGCGATGAAGCCGAGCTTCGACGAGGCTCGTTCCGTTTCCCGTGTTTGCAGTGCGAGAACGTGGTCGTCGTAGGCAGAGGCCGCTTCGAGACGGCGTTTGAATTCCGCGTCCTTGCCCTTCGAGACGCTGACGGCGAGTGGCCCCATGACCGCGGTGATGAAGCCGAGGGAGCCGAGCACGAGGATCAAGAGGCGCGTGCGCGTGGACAAGTTGTCGATCGCGGGCGAGCTCATGCTTCGACCTCGCTCCTCACACGGCCGCACAGCACGAAGGTGACGTCCTCCTCGAGCGTCGCGTTCGCGCTCGACCGAAGCCGCTCGCCCATCGCGTCGCGCGAGAGCGGGACATCGAGCCCCGACGTGTCTGAGAACAGCTCGCGCAGGGCCGCGAGCCCGCGTCCGGTGCCAAGCTCTGCGGACAACATGCCCGTCGAGAGCAAGAGCGCGCGATCGCCCTCGCGAAAGGACGTGTGCGCGCGCACCACGCTCAGCTTGCTCTCCCCGAGCGGCAAGCCTCCTAGCGAAAGGACGTCTTGGCGTCCCTCGCGGCGCGCGATGAGCAGGGGAGGGGCTCCCACCGAGAACGCGGTGAGACCCTCCTCCGGATCGATGCATACGATCACCAACGTGGCGCTGCGCTTCTCGACCGAAGTGGCGACGATCGTGTCGTGAATGCGTCGCAAGAGGTTCTCTGGATCGTCGAGCGCGCCGCGCCGCGCGAGTGTGCGCAGACTCGTGACGATGGAACCCGCAAGCATGGCAGGGCCGGGCCCTGTGCCGCGTACGTCACCCACCACGAGCCAAAGCCGCTGAGCCTCGTCGGCGTAGTGCCACCAGAAGTCGCCGCCACAGCGTGTCGCGGGGCGATGGTAGGCCGCGAACACCACGCCCGCCTCCGACGCCACATCGCGGCGTGGCAGAAACAAGCGGTCGACGGTGGCCGCGAGATCGAGGTCGGCCTCCAGTGCGCGCGCCTCCGTCTCGAGCTCGATGCGCTTCGAGAGCGTGACGCGCAGCTGATCGAGAGTTTGGCCGAGGCGTCCGAGCTCACCTTCTCCCGAAAGGGCGACGGGCGTGTCGAGGTCGCCGGAGGCGATTTGCCCTGCCGAGCTTGCGAGCAAGTCGACACGCGCGCGCGTCGCGGCCGCGAAACGCAGCCCAAACCAAGCCGTGATCGCGCCGAGCCCGAGGCTGACGAGCACGAACATCAGCTTGTCGTCTGCGCCGTAGATCTCGCGTAGCGCCGCGATGGCCGCAGGGTGACCGGCCAGCTCCACTTCGAGACGTGCCAGTGCATCGCGCAACGTGCTGTTGCCGAGCCAGGTCATCACGTTCGTGTAGGCGAGCTGCGGCACCGTCGCGAGCAACACGAGCCGCGTGCGCAGGCTGAGCTGCTCCCAGAAGGAGATGATGGAACGCGCTCCGGCCGGCCGCTCGGTCTCGGCTGGTCGCGGCACACCATCATGCTCGAGCTCCGCCCCCGCCACGTCTCCATGATGCCACGCACACCACCTTCGTGGGCCTGGTGTCGTCGCGTGCTGCGCGGGCTCTCCTACATGCGGTAGCGCGTGGGCCTGAGCGCACCCAGCGCGAGCAGGTGACCTATCGCTTCTTCCGAGAGGCCGAGGGCAGCGCGCGGTTGGGCACGGCCGTCTTCGAGCGCACGCGCAGCCTGGGCTGGGAGCTCGATGATGTCCGCGTCCCCTTCGGCGTTCCTCACGATGCACAGGTACATGCGATCGGGAAGCGGCGGGAGCCTCGACAACCTGCGCGGGTCGGCCTCGAGCACCTCATGCTGCAGGGCGACCAGCTCGGCGCCGTCGCTGAGCTGCACTGCATCTGCTCCTGCATCGTTCGGATCGAGGTTTGCGCTAAAGGCATCCTGCGGGCCGAGGTGCGTGAGCGCCGCCTCGAGGCGCGCGAGGTCGGCGACCGCACCGGGGTGCTCTTGCGAGAGAAACGCGGCGAAGCGTCGGCCGATGGGCATGCGGAGCGGCGCATCCTGAGCGATGAACGCCGAGATGGTGGCGCGGCGTTTGCGCCCGAGCGCTTCGACGGAGTTGGGACAAGCGGAAGCAATGCCCGACGCAAGTTGCTCGAAGCCGTGTCCGAAGCCGTGGGGTAGGTCGTAGCCGACGGCCAACACGTCCTCGGTTCGCGGTAGGCTGCGCGCGCGGCGCCCACGGCTCAGCTCGCCGAACGCCGCATACTGCTCGACGGCCCGCGTGACACCGGCGGCGTTGCGCTTTGTCGCCAGCGCGTCGATGATCGCATCGAGCGCCTTTTCGCGTGAGCCGTCCAAGTTCGCGCGCACGGTCAAGAGCCGATAGCCGAGGTCTTGCGCTATCCAGTCCCAGCGCGTCGCGCTCCAGGGCCTCACCTTCGTGCCCTGCGTGATGCCGTCGCACACCTCGAGCACACGCGCCTCGAGCGCCTCGAGCGAGGCGTGGCGCCCCTGGTTCGGACCAAAAAAGCCGGTGATGAAGCGCTCCATCTCCGGCGCACGCAGCCTTGGGCCATGGGCCTTCGCGTAGGTCATGCCGTCGCTCGCGAGGTCGATGCTCGCGTGGCGCGTGCCGACGGGGCGACCCAGCTTCTGCGAGCGTCGGATCGCGAGAAGCTCTCGTTTCACGAACGAGACGCCCTCCCGCGTGAAGCGTTGGGTGGTGCGGTCTGGGGGTAGGGGGCCTAGCAGCGCCGCAGTCTCGCAGTGAGCGCAGAAGCTCTGAAACAGGGGACCCTGGCCTTGATGGTCGGGACAGCGCCTCAGCCCCGCCTCGTCGAAGAAGTACCAGAGCGCGACGGGAAGAAGCTCGGACATCCAAGCAGATAGTGCGTCGAATAGGCTACTCGCGCCGGGCTTCCAGGCGAAGCCCACGAGGCGATGACACAGCTCGTGTGCGGTCCACTTGGCGCGGTGCCCCGGGTGAAAGCTCGCCACCATCGCGTCGTGGCGGAACGCCTGATACTTCGGTTCCTTCAGGACGCCGCGCTCGAAGCACACCTCGGCGGTCAGGTCTGGCCGCAGTGCGACCCGAAAATGCGCCGGGAGGGGCAGGCGTACACGGTGCTCATAGTGGGAAAACAGAAGCTCGGAGCGTTGCGCAAACTCCGCGACACGGGTGGCGGCGAGAGAGCGCGCGTGTTCCGCGTCAGGAGAACCTGCAAGATGGGGATGCCTTTGCACGCGCCGCGACTACTTCTGGTGCGCGCCCCATGCAAGGGGCCTGCTGGAACCACTGGTTTCTTTTCACAAAACTAATTCATCGCAATCCCGATGCGTAAAATCGGGATGACGCGGGGCGGAGCGTCCGCCATATTGGGCGTGCGAGGGTCCCAAAAGACCTGCAACATTACTAAAGATCCGCTAAGTAAACACCGCTTACCGGCGCCCGATGACTGGCGGGTGAAATCGCCGTGGCGTGCGCTACAAGTCGCCGTGCGCGTACACACGCCCGACGGCGCGCGAGAAGAAGGTACCTCCACCATGCAAGCAGCCACCAAGACGGTCGATTCGGTCGTCATTCGGTTCGCAGGCGACTCCGGCGACGGCATGCAGCTCACCGGAACGCAGTTCACCGAGACGAGTGCCCTGGCGGGAAACGATTTGGCCACGTTTCCAGACTTCCCCGCTGAGATCCGCGCCCCCGCGGGCAGCTTGGCGGGCGTGTCCGGGTTCCAGGTTCACATCTCCTCGCTCGAGGTGTTCACGCCCGGTGACGCGCCCGACGTGCTCGTCGCCATGAACCCCGCGGCGCTCAAGGCGAACCAGCGCGAGGTCAAGCCGGGTGGGGTGCTCATCCTCGACACTGAGCAGTTCACCGAGAAAAACCTCTCGCGCGTGGGCTACGCGCAGCATCCGGCGGACGACGGCAGCCTGAGCGCCTATCAGGTGCACAAGGTCGACATCACCGGCATGACCCTGCGCGCGATCGAAGGCCTCGGCCTCAACCAGCGCGCAGCGGTGCGCAGCAAGAATTTCTTCGCGCTCGGTCTCGTTTATTGGATGTACAACCGTACGCTCGACCACACGCTCGCGTGGATCGACGCCAAGTTCAAGGGCAAGGAAGACGTCGCCGAGGCCAACCGGCGCGCGCTCAAGGCCGGCTACCACTTCGGTGAGACGGCGGAGATCTTCTCCCACAGCTACATGGTGAACGCGGCGCGCATCGAGCCTGGCACCTACAGAAACATCTCGGGCAACGAAGCGCTCGCCCTGGGCCTACTCGCTGCAGCCGAGCTGAGCGGTCTCGACCTCTTCTTGGGCTCGTACCCGATCACGCCCGCCTCCGACGTGCTGCACGCCCTGTCGCGGCACAAGCACATGGGGGTTCGCACCTTCCAGGCGGAGGACGAAATCGCGGCCATGGCGTCGACGGTGGGCGCGGCCTACGCGGGTTCCTTGGCGATCACCACGACGAGCGGGCCCGGCATGCTGCTCAAGGCCGAGGCGATCAATCTGGCACTCATGATGGAGTTGCCCGTCGTCATCATCGACATCCAGCGCGGTGGTCCGAGCACGGGCCTGCCCACGAAGACCGAGCAGTCCGATCTGATGATGGCCATGTACGGCCGCAATGGTGAGTCGCCGGTGCCGATCATCGCGGCGCGCTCGCCCGGCGACTGCTTCTACGCGGCGATCGAGGCTGCGCGCATGGCGCTCGAGTCGATGACGCCAGTCATTCTGCTCACCGACGGCTACATCGCGAACGGCGCCGAGCCCTGGAAGATCCCCGTGATGGAGCAGATTCCGCCCATCCCGGTGAAGTTCGCCACCGACCCTGCCACGTACAAGCCCTACGCACGCAACGAGATGTTGGCGCGCCCCTGGGCCATTCCCGGCACGCCCGGTCTCGAGCATCGCGTCGGGGGTCTCGAGAAGCAGGCCGAAACGGGCAACGTCAGCTACACGCCCGAGAACCACGAGTTCATGAGCCACCTGCGCGCCGACAAGGTGAAGAAGATCGCCGACCGCTACGCGCGCACCGAGATTTTCGGCGACGAAGCGGGCGACCTCGTCGTCGTCGGCTGGGGCGGCACCTACGGGGCCATCCGCGCGGGCGTGAAGGCGATGCGCGAACGTGGCCACAAGATCGGCCACGTGCATCTGCGCAACCTGAACCCGTTGCCCAACGACCTAGAAGACGTGTTGCGTCGCTATCAGCGCGTGCTCGTGCCCGAGCTCAACTTGGGACAGCTCAGCACGCTGCTTCGTGGCCGCTATCTGATCGACGCGCGTCCCTACACGAAGATCCAGGGCAAGCCCTTCAAGGAGACCGAGATTCAAGACGCCATCAAGGCGCAGCTGGAGGCACACTGATGAGTGTCTATCCCGAGGTACAACACACCGATCCGAGCACCCTCAAGCTCAAGGACTTCCAGTCGGACCAGGACGTCCGTTGGTGTCCCGGATGCGGCGACTACTCCGTCTTGGCGAACGTACAGCGCGCGCTGCCCACGTTGGGGATTCCGCGTGAGAACTTCGTGTTCGTCAGCGGCATCGGCTGCTCGAGCCGCTTCCCCTACTACATGAACACCTACGGCATGCACACGATCCACGGTCGTGCGCCGGCCGTGGCCACGGGCATCAAGAGCACGCGCCCCGATCTGTCCGTGTGGGTGATCACCGGAGACGGCGATGCGCTCTCCA
Source organism: uncultured Polyangiales bacterium (assembly GCA_964398415.1). Lineage (GTDB taxonomy): Bacteria > Myxococcota_A > Polyangia > Polyangiales > DASUME01 > DASUME01. The sequence goes on from CAYNOM010000191.1 coordinate 9,442, forward strand.
TCGGCGGCAATCACTTCCTGCACGTCTTGCGGCGCAACGTCGACATCAAGTACATCCTGTTCAACAACCGCATCTACGGGTTGACGAAGGGCCAGTACTCGCCGACGTCGGAGCTGGGCAAGAGGACGAAGTCGACGCCCATGGGCTCGGTCGACTACCCGGTCGATCCGGTGAGCATGGCGCTCGGCGCTGGAGCAACCTTCGTGGCGCGCGCAGTCGACGTCGATGCGGCTGGCTTTCAAAAGGTGCTGACCGCTGCGGCGGAGCACAAAGGCACGGCCTTCGTCGAGGTCTACCAGAACTGCAACATCTTCAACGATGGGGCGTTCGTGCAGCTTCAGGACAAGAAGGCACGTCCCGA
>CAYNOM010000192.1:0-6125 GCA_964398415.1 uncultured Polyangiales bacterium
ATCACAACCGATCGATTTGATCCAGAAATCAGCGCCTATGAAGACACTGCCTAGCTCAGAAGTCGAAGTTGCCAGCGTCGCCGGTGCAGGAGCCTGCGCCGTTCGTGTAGGTGCACTCGAACGTGCCGTTCTCGCCCTTGATCGTCAGCGTGCCGTTGCCGTTGCTGTACGAGCCGCTCACGGCGAAGGTGTCACCGTTCAGCCTGACCACGTACGTGATGCCGCCTGCGCCGTAGCAGTACTCGAACTGGCCGTCGACGGGCGTCTCCGTGCCGCACGAGAGCTTGAGGTCTGCGCTCACGCAGAAGGAGAAGCTCGCGTCGGTCGCGTCACCGCTCGCTCCGGCGTTCGAAAAGAACGTCGTCGCGCTGCCGTCATAGCAGCAATCCGCTTGATAACAGCAGGAGTCGTACTTGGCCTCGGCCGTCGCGGCGCTCTCATTGCCCTCGACGGTCGTGGTGATCTTTCCGCCCGATGGACAAGCCATCTCCTGCGTGCCGCTCTGCTTCGACACACCGCCAGCGGAGCCCTGCAGCACCTTCTCGAACTCGGCAGCGACGTCGGGCGCCGTGTCTTTGTCGATGGTACCCGTCGGCGACGAGATGGCGTCGGCAATGTCCGTGTAGCTTCCTCCGCCGCCCCCGCCCCCGTCGTCATCGCTGCCGCCACATGCAGCCAAGAAGATCGCGGCCGTCAGTACGCTCTTGTATTTACTACTTGCCATGCGTGTCATCTCCCCCAGGTCATCGGTGGCAGCTCGGTGCCATCGAACATGGGTTAAGGTTCGAGGCGATCGCGTGCATTAGTCAACAGTAAGAGCGTAAGATTTCGATCAATGCGTTTTCGTGGCTCTTCGATGCGCTGCACGGATGTGACATGCGTGGGTATGCGTGCTGGTCGTCTCGGCGGAGGGCACGGTGGTCAATCGGCAGGCGCTCGGACATGTAGGCGCATCGCGCAGTACTTGCTCATGTGCATGGCCTTCGGCGCCGGGTGCGGAGGACGTGAGCGTGATGGCGAAGGCGACCTATGCACGCGCGACGAAGCGATCTTCGGCGGTGGAGATGGTCCTGATTACCTTGGCTTGAGCGCCGCTGCCCAGCGTGCCGTCGTCTCGGTTCAGCTCGCGAATTCCCAGGGCGACCTGCTTTCGCCTTGCTCGGGCGTGGTCGTCGGCGAGCACTGGGTGCTGACTGCAAAGCACTGTGCCGAGCCGGGCGCGGCGAAAGGCGCCGTCGTGTCGTTCGGCGACCAGGCGGAGTGCGCCGAGGCGCAGCTTGGAGCTCAACGTGTGCTGATGCACGATGAGCTGGATCTGATCGCCATCGAGCTCGACACCTCCGTGTCCGAGCTCAGCATGGAGGTCGCGCCGCTCGCCGTCTCACTCGCGGCGCCGGAGCACATCGCGGTGGGTAACCTCGTGCTGCTCGCCGGTTACGGTTACGACCTCCACGGTCGGCTTGGTCAGCGCGCCCTTCTCGCTGAGCCCGTTGCCGCGGTCACGAACAACGCCATCGAGGTCGATGGCATGGGCTTCACGGGCGCGTGTGGCGGCGACTCGGGTGGACCGTTGCTCCATCGCGATCCCGCGACCGGTGCCGCGGTGGTGCTCGGTGTGCTGAGTCGTGGTTCGGCCTCTTGTCTCGGTCGCGACGAATACGTGCGTCTGGATCGTGCACGCGAGTGGTTGGTTGCGCTCGGCATCGTCACGCGGAGCACGCCTGCACCGTGTGACGCCATCGACGAGGTCGGCCGTTGCTTCGGCCAGCTTGCGGTGCACTGCGGGCAAGGATCGCTCCGCAGTCGTTTGTGCGCGACCGGCGAGCGCTGCGCGTTCAGCACAGAGGTGCAGCGCTACGACTGTGTGAGCACCGCGGTCGGGCCGTGCGCTGACTACGATCAAGTTGGGCGCTGCGAAGACGGTGCGGCGCGATTTTGCGATGCAGGCGCGCTCAGGATCCTCGCGTGCGAGGCAGGCGCGGAACGCTGCACCCGAGGGTACGTCGACGGCGTCGCGCGTTGCGTGGCGACCAGCGTGCCCTAGTACAGCGCCTGCAGCGCGCGCTCGCTGCGCCTCACGGGCCGTAACGGGCACCCTCCTCCCGGCGACCGATCAAAGAAATGCTCACGCTGAGTTCGGGTTCCAATGGTCGAGACACGGAAGGCGCGGCGACGACGGGCCACGCGGACGCGTCCGTCGCCTTAGAGCCTGCGACGGTGCGCGTGCGCGCCACACGAAGCCGCAAGCAGCTCGATGCGTGGACGCTCGTGCTCCGCGCCAAGGGCGTGTCGCCTGTCATTCATTTCGCGGACGACGCCATCGAGATGCACGTGGCGCCGGCTCAGCTGGGGGTGGCCTCGCGCGAGCTCGACGCGTTCGATGCGGAGGAGCGCTTCGTGCAGCGGGCAGAGCTTGCTGATGCCGCCCTCGATGAGCGCAGGGCCACGCGTCATGCCGGTGTCGGCAGCGTGTTTGGGGCGCTCTTGCTCGTGGGGTTCTTCGCGCTGACGGGGCCCAGGGCGGGCGGCTCCGCCTGGTTTGCGGCGGGGGCGTCCGATGCGAGTCGAGTGCTGCAAGGCGAATGGTGGCGCGCCGTGACGGCCCTGACGCTCCACGCCGACGGGGCCCACGTGCTTTCGAACGTCGCCATCGGGACCTTCGTGGTGGGCGCGGTCATGCGCTCCGAGGGGGTCGGCTGGGGTGCGGCCTTGGTGCTCGCGTCGGGCACGCTCGGCAATCTCGTCAATGCCTGGGCGCATCAGACGTTGCACAGCTCCGTGGGCTTCTCGACGGCGGTGTTCGGCTCCATCGGCATCCTGGCCGGTCTCGCCTACGTGCGCGGCTTGCGGCGCATGAAGCCGGGCCGGCCGGCATGGACGGCGCTCGCTGGCAGTCTTGCGCTGCTCGCGTTGCTCGGCACGGGCGGGGAGCGCACCGATCTGTTCGCGCATTTGTTCGGCGGCCTGGCCGGGCTCGCCCTAGGCATGATCGTGGCATCGAGGCAGATTCGGCCACGCACGCTTGCGGGCCAGTGGGCCTTCGGGCTCGCGGCGGCTGCAGCGGTGGTTGGCTCCTGGACCGTGGCACTTGCGTGAGACTCCCAGTACCCCGCCGCAGTGAGTCTGAGCTGAGCTGTCGTGAACTTGTCGCACGCGCTGCAGTGCTTGAGGCTCAATCGCCAGCGAACGCGGCGATCGGGCCTGCGGTCGCGGCGCTCATCGGTCCTTCAGCCACACACGTCGACGCAGGCTCCCACTTGCGGATCGCAGAAGCCGGACTCGCAGTCGTCTGCGGTGTCGCACTCGGGCAAGCAGCCGTAGCGCATCACTTCGCATTCATCAGTGGGTCCACACCGTGCGCAGTCGACGGCAGGCACGGTCCCCTCGGGACAGCTCGTCGGGCAGTACGCCGCCGTACAAGCATCGATCACACCGTCGACGCAGTCGCAGAAGTTGCAGCTGTGCGGATCGGGAACCATCTGCGTTCCGTCGGGATACACGACTCCGCCGACTTCGCAGCTCATCCCAGCACCCTGCGGAGCGCACGACCCATCTTCCAAGGCGACCCCGCGCCCCTCCTCAGAACAGCTCGCGCACGCGATGGTGGTACAGGCGACCTGGCCATCGTCGCAAAGACACCCATTGCAGTCGCCCGAGGGAACCGAGGCTCCGTGAGGATATTGCTCGCCACCGACGGTACAGCCCGTGCGCATTGGGGCGCCGCCGTCGGGTTCCAGATCGGCGTCCGGGCCTGCCGAAGAATCGCAGGCGGCAAGGGGGGAGCAGACAGCGAGGAGCAGGATTACGGCGCATCGGAGCTTCATGCGAACCAGCAGTGCAAGAGGCCTGCCACGCGTGCCACCGTCGCCATCTCACGCGGTTACGCATCTGGGCAGGCCGAGTCGCTCGACCCGTCTCGCTAGCGTCCGTCATGCCGCCGGCTCACAGGCACGAAGTGGCACACACCAACTTTGGCGTGCGCCGGCGCTCGAGATCGCCCGCGTGCGCGCCGTGAGCGAGCCGCTCGCCGACGTGCTAGTCGAAGCCGCTCGTACCGAGCAACGCGCGTCGCGTCGAAAAGGAGGAGGCTTCATGAGTCGGGTACGCGTCTTCATCGCAACGTCGGTCGACGGCTTCATCGCAGGACCCCACGACGAGCTCGACTGGCTGGAGTCGTCGAGCGTCGGGGCCGAAGACACGTTCAGTCCGTTCTTTCAGCAGGTGGGTGCGATGCTGATGGGGCGCCGCACCTATGACGTCGTGACGGGCTTCGAGGCGTGGCATTACGGCGACACGCCCGTGCTCGTCGCGACCACGCGTCCGCTCACAGCCATGCGCCCGACCGTGTCGGCCGTGACGGGCAGCATCGCCGAGGTCGTCGACGAGGCCAAACGCCGCGCCGGCTCGCGCGACGTGTACCTCGACGGCGGCGCGCTGAGTCGCTCAGCGCTCGATGGCGGGCTGATCGACGAGCTGACGCTGACCGTCATTCCCATGGTGCTCGGCCGAGGGCGACCCCTGTTCGCCGGCGTCGAACACCGCCGCGCCCTCAGCTTACAGAGTCAGCGTGCCATCGGCGGCGGGCTCGTGCAGCTCGTGTACACGCCGGGGCGATAGGAGCGGCTTGGGACGGCGCGCGGGCCCGATCGAGGAGCGTCGTCTGCCTACGCGCCCTGGGGTTACTTCTGCCACTTGGCCTCTACGCCCTTTGCCCACCAATCAGGAGGGGCTCGCGGAACGGGCCGACCGCACGCGACGAAACGCTCGCGAATCCAAGCGTCGGCGTCCTCCATGTTCGTGAATGTACGGATCGTCCAGGGTGGTTGCTTGAGCCAGAAGATGGCCGTCAGCGCGTGGCGCACCACCGAGGTGCTGAGCACGATCGCGTGAGCTATCGCGCGTTGTTCCATGATGGGGGCAAGGCGCGTGAACGCATCGGCGACGCGACGTCGCGTCATCGCATCCACGAGCAACACGGCGCGCGCGTCTGCCAGCAAGGCCGCCGGCGCGTTGCGGGGCTGGGAGCGGTAGAAGCGCTCCACCTCGTCGAAGTGCGCGTCAGCCTCCTCATAGCGAAACATCGGCGGGAAAGCCTGGAGATGCAGCGGATCGTGGCGTGTGTCGAAGACGAACATCCAAGAAGCCTCCACTCAGCGTTCGCGCAGCACGCTGACGCTGTCGCCCTCGATCTTCAGCACCTGAACTGGACCGCCATAATACTTGGACATCCCTACGTCGATGCGCCACAGCTTTCCGTCGCAGCCCCGGCTGATGCCGCCCGGTTGCACGGTGTGGCCCACGATCATGCGCTTTGCGCCAAGGGCGTCGAGGGCCGAGTCGAGCGCCGCACAGTCGGCCGCTTCCGTTCCGTAGAGGCGCGTCCACACGGGGCTGTCTTCGGCTCCTGCGAGGGCAGGGGGATCCTTACGCTTGCCGAGCAGCCAGTCGCGCACCTCACCGTGCAGACGCTCGAGGCCGTAGCTCACGTGCTTGGGTAAGATGCCGCCGTGCACGAACAGGCTGCTGCCCACACGCGCGGCGAGTGGACGGTCGGCCAGCATGCGCGCGTAGGGGCCGCCCGGCTGAAACGCCGCGCCGCGTCCCCGCGCATCGACGAAGGCTGCAAAGCCGCCGGGGGTGACGTAGCGAAAGTCGAGCGCCACGTTCATCAGCTCGTGATTGCCGGAGAGCGATAGAAAGGCACCGCCCGCCTGTGCGGCCTCCGTGTGCAGGCGCTCCGTCAGGTCGAGCACCTCTCGATCGTCGTCCCCGCGATCGATTTGATCGCCAACCTGCACCACCACCATGCGCTCGCCTGCCCAGTGGTCTTTTGCGTCGATGGCGCCGGCGAGGCGCAGGGCGCGGCGCGTGGCGTCGAGATCACCGTGCAGGTCACCGAGCGCGAGGATGGGTACGCCCGGTTCAACTTTCAGCGCTTCACGCAGGGGCTCGATCTTGTTGCGCGCGTCGCCCGCGGGAGCTTTCGTCTGCCCTTGCGGCGCTGAGGTTTGGGCAGCGCTGTCGCTGCGTGCGCAGCCGCCGAGAGCGCTGAGCACGATAACGAATGCGAACGATCGAGAGACGGCGCGTGTCATGGCAGCGAGCGTACAACGGGGGCTCCGCTT
>CAYNOM010000192.1:6225-9790 GCA_964398415.1 uncultured Polyangiales bacterium
ACGATCGAGAGACGGCGCGTGTCATGGCAGCGAGCGTACAACGGGGGCTCCGCTTGGCGAAACGGCGCATGTACCCGTGGGTTTTAGTGTTCGGTAGGCGTTTCGCAGCACGAACCCCTTCGCCTAGGATCCGAAGAGGGGGGGCGCTGTGAACGCCATTGGGTTGGATGTGAGTCGTTGGCCGATGGTGGTGGTCACGCCGCCTGCGTCGGTGACGAATGAGGATCTCGACCAATTCTTCGCTGCCTACGACCGTGAGGTCTACGGTCGCAAGCAGCGGTTCATGACGATCCTCGACCTGAGACGCTGTGCGGGCATGCCGGCCTCACAGCGCAAGAAGATCACCGACCGGATGCAGAACAGCGAACAGCGCGCGAGGGTATTTTGCGCGGGCAGTGCCCTGGTGTTCGAGTCGACGCTGCTGCGTTCTTTGCTCACAGCCATCCTGTGGGTGAGGGAGCCGGCGACGCCGGTGAGGGTGTTCGCTACGGTCGACGAGGCGGCCCAATGGGGCTTGGCCTTGCTGGCACAAACCAGAGTCGCTTGAGCGCGTGCGCGCATTCGGATTTGGTCGAGGGGTTGGCTGCTTGCGTTACGCCACTCGCACGACTTGTGGGTGACTGTAAATCAGCGCGTGCGCCCTAGCCCTGGGCCCGTCATATCGAGTGCATGTGGCAGAGCTTCGAGCAAGTCGTGAGGCACAGGCGCAGCGTAAGGCGGTTCACGTCGCAGCCCATCGCCGAACAAGACATGCGTGACGTCCTCGGTGCCGGCCTACTTGCGCCGACTAGCTCGAATCTGCAGCCCTACACGCTGTACTGGGTGCGCTCTTCCGACGCGAAGCGCGAGCTCGTGCGGGCCTGCCTGTCGCAGAGTGCGGCACGCAAGGCGGCCGAGCTCGTGGTGTGCGTGGCGCGCTGGGACCAATGGGACGACACGCGCCGCGAATACCTTGCGTTTCTGGAGACGCAGCATGGTGTGCCACGCAGCGTGATGGCGTACTACCGCAGCCTGAGCCGCGGCGTGTATTCGCTCGGTCCGCTCAGCCTCGCGGCCATGGCGCGGAGGCTCGGCGCCAACGTCACGGGTGCGTTTCGGCCGGTGCCCCGCGCGCCCTACGACCGCGAAGACCTGCGCGTGTGGGCGATCAAGAGCGCGGCTTTGTGTTGCGAGAACCTGATGCTCGCCGCCGTCGCGAAGGGCTTCGATTCGTGTCCGATGGAAGGACACGATCCGCTGCGCGTCGCCGATGTGGTGGGCCTGCCCCGAGCCGAGTGGAAAGAGACCTGGGACGTGACCATGGTGCTGGCCTTCGGCTACCGCGATCCCAACGGAGGGGTGTGGGGACAGCAATGGCGGCGTGACTGGGATAGGCTCGTTCACGAGCGTTGAGCCCGAAACGGAGCGCATGTGGGCGAGGGTGGCATGCCCGCCTGCGCGGCGGAGCGCTCGCCTTTTCCCGCGGCCCCCATGGTAGCGTTTAAGCGATGCGTCGTACCGCCGCGCTCTTCGTCCTCTCGCTCGTGGGCGCTTCGTGCGTCGACACGAGCTCTGCCTACGAGGGCTTCAACGAGCGTCTCTCCGACAAGAAGAAGCGGGAAGAGGCCAAGCTGCGCGAGATGATCGAGATCCCGAGCGGCGGGTGCGCAGCGCTCCAGGCCGAGCAGCTCTCGGGGAGGTTTCTGTTCGGCCTGACGGCGAGCCCTGCTCCCGATGTGCCGCTACTGGCGTTGCTCACCGTCGAGGCCGAGCCCACGGGGACGGGGCTCTTGGCCAACCTGAAGTTCGAGCCCCTGTCCGTCGAAGATCCCACGCAGACCGTCGGCTCGCTCAGCATAGGGGAGCTGCGCATCGAGGGTACCGAGCTTTCGGCGCGCGAGTTCGTCATCGACCTACCGGGGGTGGCCAATACCGTGTTGCCCGGCGCGGATGCCGCGGCCGAGCTCAACTTATCAGGCATCCTGTGCGTGGCGGCCGAGGCGCGTGTCGACGAGCTGTGCGGCACCGTCACGGGCAATCTCATCGAGCCGCTCCAAGTCAGCATGGAGGGATCGGAGTTCGGTGCGGTGCGCATCGTCGAAGGCGAGCCTTGGCCCAAGGTGCTGTCGGGCTGTAAGAAGGATGGAGTAGCGCTGCCGTGATTCGAATCTCGCGCGCCACGGCGCTCGTGCTCGTGGTGCTCTGCGCGTTCGCGACGCGCCGTGCTTCGGCTTCGGGCTTTTCGACGCTGGCTTTTTTGCCCGACTACGCGACGGCGGTGACCGACACACCCTTCGGCGTGTACACGAATCCTGCGTCCCTGGGCGCGGGCAAGGGCCTGAGGCTCTTGCTCGACGGAAGCCTCGCGCTGCGTCGCGCGAGCTTTCAACGCGCCGTCAGCGATGTGCCCGAGCCCAGCGACGCGCAGGGCGCGAACGTCGGCGAGGCCACGCTCCACAACGCGTTCGTGCTGCCGTCTTTGTCTGCCGCGCTCGGCGTTGGGCCGGTGACCCTTGGCCTTGCGCTGCACGTGCCCTTCGGAGGCGCGCAGAGCTGGGACAAAAATCGCGATTTCGAGGGCGATCCCGTGTACGTCGGCGCCGTCGACTCACCGGCGCGCTTTCACGCCATCGACGGCCTTTGGACGACGGCCTACACCACCTTGGGTGCCGCCTATCAGATTCCCGGGACGCGCTTCAGTGTCGGCGCCTCGGGCAGCTTCGTGTACACGCGCCTCGAGCTGAGCCAGGCCATCACCGCGGCGCGCAACGACAGCCTCAACGCCGAAGGGCGCATGAACACCGAGCTCTCCGGCGTGACCGGTGCGTTCGGGCTCGGGCTGCACTGGGAGGTGCTCGAGCGGCGGCTGTGGCTCGGGCTCTCCTATCTCGCCCCGCCCGGCTTGTGGTCGGGCCACACGATCGACGGCCCACTGCGCACGAACTTCGGCAGTGGCGAAAACGAAGAGCCCATTCGGCTCGAGCAGAGCTATCCCGATCAGATCCTGGCCGCCGCGCGCTTTCGGCCCGACAAGCGCTACGAGCTGCGCCTGAGCGGCTACTACCAGCGCTTTTCTGTCGTGCGCTCCCAGTGCCTCGCGCGCGGTGACAACGCGTGCGACGTCGGCGACGACGGTCTCGTGCCGGCCAACTCGGGTCCTTTCTCGAACTTCGTGCGTCGTTGGCACGACGCCCTCGGCGCCCGACTCGCGGCGAGTGCCTTCGTCGGCTCGCGCATCGAAGTGTTCTTCGCGGCCTCCTGGGATGGCAACGCAGTGCCGAAGGGGACGCTCGAGCCGGGGCTGATCGATGGACACGATCTCGGCGGCACGCTGGGTGGCTACTTCGTCGCGACACAGAGCTTGCGCGTCGGGCTTTCGTACATGCAGCAGCTCATGCTGGCGCGCGACAACACCGGCCAGAGTGTGCTCAACCGCTACGAGTTCCCGAACACGATGCCGAGCGCCCAAGGGCGCTACAGGCAGGCCGTCGGCGTGCTCAACCTGAGCCTCCTCGGCAGCTTCGACACGGGACTCTAGACGGCACTGCGGACACCGGCGCGTGCGGCGTTTGCGCGCGAAGGTGGC